>JAKBCI010000049.1 GCA_021807965.1 Actinomycetes bacterium | reverse complement strand
CCGCGTGACCGAGCGCGACGCCGCGCCGCGCGACGGTGATGCGCAGGTGGGCGCTCGCGCAGGTGGGCGTCGCACGGGTGCTGACTGGTAGGTGCAGCGAGCGCCAGGTGACGCCGCCGTTCGCGGTGGCGAACGTCGTGCGGTAGCCGTAGGGGATGGGCAGCGTCACCACCGCGTCGTTGGCGTTCAACGCTTCGAGCACCGGCTGACCGGTCGTCGCCGGCAGTCCGGTCATCACGTACGTCGTCGAGCCGTCGGTGCGCGCGTTGACGACGGTTCTCCTCGTCGAACCGCGGGGTCCGGGTGCGAGCACCCACCACGTGGATGGACCGGCGGGCGAGATGATGGCCTCGCGGCCCGCGACGACTGGCGAGTCGGTCGTGCACGACGGGGCGCGGCGATCGACGGTGAGCGTCGCGGGCACGTCGATCGGCAGCACGCCGGCACGCACGAGTTGCCACGTTCGACCGCCGTCGCCGGTCGCGTCGAGGTAGAGGGACTGGTGCCCGGCGACCGGGTAGTCGACCGGTACGACGCCGTAGCGCCCGTTGAACGATGGCGTCGCGTACAGGCCGACTGCGGTGCGACCGAGAGAGGGCGGGGGTGGTATCGAGAGGGGCGACCACGTGACGCCGCCGTCAACCGTGCGCCACAGCCGCGTGGGGTTCGCGGCGTCCGCGCGCCACGGGTTGGTGGCGAAACCGACTGACGCTGACGAGAAGGTGTCGCTCGACGTCGCGCACCATCCGCGCGGGTCGGGAGAACGAGTCGACCACGTGACGCCGCCGTCGAGCGTTCGCTGCAGCGCGTACGCGCCGTTGGAGCCCGTGCCGTACTGCTGACGAAAGCCGACGTTGGCGTTGACGAAGTCGATGGACTCGTAGCCGGCGTTGCTTCCCGCGTCACCGCCGGGCTGCGTGGTCCAGGTTCGTCCACCGTTGCGCGTGCGTCGGAGAATGGTTTGGGAACTGCCGCCGTTTCGCGCAACGAGCCAGCCGTCCTCGGGCGACGAGAACGATGCCCCCGTCCAGATGAAGGTACACAATGGGGCCGTCGCACTCGCGAGTGGTGGCGTGACGTTACGCCAGTTGACGAAGTCGCTCGTGAGAAAGACCTCACCACAGTCGGTGCGCTCGTTGAGAGTCGCCACGACCGCCACGCCGCGGCCAACGTAGAGCACGTACGTGCTCGTCGCGGCCGAGGTAAACGCAGCGGTCGAGGGTGGCGTTGGTACGAGACTGGCGAGGGCGATCACGAGCGACGCGACCGCGGCGGAAGGCACCGGAACCGACCGCACCGCGTGACGCAATCCCATCTGCCAGATGGTAACCTTGCGCGAGCGGTGGCGGCGGCCGTGAACTCTCACGGTGAACGCGGCGCCGCGGCGAGTCGCAGCTCGACCGTGAGGCCACCGCCGGGCGTATCGTCGAGCGCGACATCAGCGTTGAGGTCACGAGCCAGTCGGATTCCCATGAGCAGATCGACGTCGTCTCGGTCCGCTGCGGTGACTCGGCGATTGGGTTTGAGCAGATTGGCACGCCGCGCACGGTCAACGGTGGGCCCGCAGTCGATGATCAACGCGTCGACGGCGCCATTCGAGTCACCAACCTGAATGCGCACCGGGCCACTCGTCGAGCCCGAACGACCGGCGTATCGGAGGAACGCCGAGAAGATCGTCACCAGGTGGTCGGGGTCGCCGGTCACCCGGGGCGGGTCGGCGTCGACACGTTCGATCACCTCGGGAAGCGACGCGTTACGTCCGGAATCGGCAGTGAGGCCACCGTCGGTGCCGAGCACGAACGCGGCGTCGCGCAGCCGCGTGATCGTCCACCGCAGTTGATCCGCGAGCACGGCGCCGGTGCGTCGCTCGTCGTCCCTCGTGCGCTACCTCGACCGAATCTGCACCTACCAGATGATCCTCGCCGCGGTGTGGGGTGCCGCCTACTCGGGAGAGTCGGCCTACGCGCACGCCTACGTGCATCGGCTTCGCACGAAACTCGCCGACTGCGGTCACCACATCGAGACGGTTCCCGACGTTGGGTACTGAATCGTCTCGCGCTGAGTGGTCCCCACGGGGCCGCCAACCGGGACGGGTCAGATGCGCACGAGTTCCACCACTGGTATGACGCGCGTCGTCTTGGCCTGGTAGTCGGCGAAACCGGGGAATCGGGACGCCTGCAGTGCGTAGAGGCGCTCTCGTTCCGGACCACTGATCACGGTGGCCACCGCGTCAAAGCGCTCCGCGCCCAGCTCCACCGACACCTGGTGATTGGCGACGAGGTTGTGGTACCAATCGGGGTGCGAGGGCGCGCCGGCCTTGGAGGCGAAGACGTAGATCCGCCCGTCCTCGTTGAGATACATCATGGGATTGACTCGCTCGGCGCCAGTCTTAGCGCCCGTCGTGTGGAGCAGTAAGACGGGTGCACCCTCGAAACTGCCGCCGACGTGGCCCGCGTTCGCGCGGAACTCCTTGATTATCGACGCGTTCCAGTCATTAACTGGGTTCGTGGCCGGTCCGTCGGCGGACTCTTCATCGCTCATGGCACCTCAACTCTCGTGGACGTGGTCCAGACTACCGAGCGGCTCGCGGCCGGTAACGCTCTACCACTGCGAGCCGACCGAGAAGGCGGTGACGCAATGGCGCCGCAACTGCCCGTGCCGCAATCTCGACGCCACCCATCGCCACGCCGCGTCGGCGGGGTTGCTGGGCTATACCGCGGCCGCCTAGGCGACGCGGTTGCGACGCGACGGTGTCGCGCACTCGCGGCACAGCACGACGGCCGTACGCGGTCCGCCCTCGCTCAGCGGGGCCCGCAGAATGCGTACTACGCCCGGACCCCGACAGTCGCGCGAGTGCCAGCAGGCACGCCGCGTGCATGCGCAGGGCCCCGAGGCCGGGGAGCGCACGTTGGTGACCTCGTTGATTGAACCGGAATCGTCCATTGCTCTCTACCCAACGGTGATTGTACCGTACGCGCCGCGCCGCGCCGCGCCGCGCCGCCAGCGTTGGGCGACGGCCTTTTGTCGAGAGCGCGGTTGTCGTGGAGCGGCGTCCGCGCTGCGCCGACCGATCGTGCGGCGGGACGACGCGGCGAACGAACCGACGCTCGCTCACCGCGAACCGAGCTTGGGGTGAGGCGTGCTTCGAAGTGGCCACAGTTCAGTGAGTGCGACTCCTGGATTGGCCGGTGCACTGAGCGCTCGTTTGATCCCGACCATGGCGAGGGTGTCTCGCGGCCCCGGTACCGCCGGCCGTCAAGACATCCGTCACGGTGGCCCCGAATCCCACGACCGTCCTGGCCGACGGACGACGTTCGAGGTTGCGAGAGTCCCCAACGCCGCTGCGAACAGCTGCTGATTCCCACGGGAACGTCGGCGACGCTGTTTTCGAGCCCGTGGCGGACCGGTGCGTCGTGAACGATACGGTCAACATTGAGATGAACGTCACCATCACAACCGTTCTATGTCCGAGGACCGCCCCGCCGTGGCGCGGCAACTGGCGAGAGGGCGAGCGAGCCGCCGCACGCGGTGGCGGACCGGTCACGCGCAACGTCCCTGTTCTGGCTCGACGCTTTGACCGAGCGCGGACTGCGTTCGCCTCGACCACGGGGTTGGACGCTGCTTCCTCAAAGACGGTGACGTATCGGCCCGGCCCGCTCGTTTGGGATCGTCGGTGCCCGTGAAGCACGGCATCGACGTCGTTCGGGTCTACGAGGACCAAGCCCGTCAAGTCGGCGACGTCTGGGTACTCGTTGATCGGCTGTGGCCCCGAGGACGAACCAAAGCCTCGATTGATTTCGACCAGTGGCTGCGCGACGTGGCGCCGAGTACGGAGTTGCGCACGTGGTACGGTCACGACCGCACGCGCTTCGACGTCTTTCGTGAGCGTTACCGCGACGAGCTCTCGCGTGAACCCGCCCACAGCGACGTGGCGTCGTTACGCGCGCTGCTCCGCCACCACCGCGTGGTCTTGCTCACCGCGACTCGAGACGTCGAACACTCGAGTGCGATGGTGCTGCGCGACGTGGTGCAGGGAACGGCGCCGTCGCGGTGACTCTCGCAGTGCCGTACCGACCACTGTTGCGACACCAGATCCGGTAGCCCGATCAGGCGGGCTCGTCCTGGGGCGGACGTCTCTGATCCTCTGCCCAGTCGGTGCGTGGTCGTCGGGTTCGCTGGTTCGCTGCCCGAGGACGCACCGCGAGCTCAGCCTGGATCCGCCGCCAGCTCGCCAGCCTCGTGGCCGCGAGTACACCCGCGGCTAGCGCGGACTCGACCGCGCAGCCGTCGTCACCACGGTGCGAACAGTTACGAAAGCGGCACCGGTCGGCAATCATCTCAATGTCGGTGAACGTCTCGTCGATGCCCGACTGTCCGGCGAGGTCGACGAGACGAATGCCCGGAATATCGAGCAAGACGCCACCGTGTGAGAGGCGATAGAGGCGTCGCGTCGACGTCGCGTGACGGCCGTCACCGGACCGACGTACGGCGCGGGTTAGTTCGCTCGTGCCCTCCAACGCATTGAGCAGCGACGTCTTGCCTGCTCCGGAGGCGCCGAGCATGACCGCGGTGACGCCGTGGCGCAGCAGTGCGCGCAGCCGTTCGATCCCCTGGCCACTGTGTGAGCTGGTCGTGAGCAGTTCAACGCCCGGAACCAGCGATCGCACGCGTTGTTCGGTCTCGGCGGTGTCGATGGCGTGGTCGGCTTTGGTCAGAATGACGAAGGGCCGCGCGCCGCTATCCCACGCCATAACCGCGAAGCGTTCGAGCAGGCGATCGTTAAGTCCGCGGTCGATGGCCAGCACCAGCAGAACGAGGTCGACGTTGGACGCGAGTACCTGTACGTCGGGTCGGCGGGGATCGGGCCGGCGAAGCTCGCTGTGGCGCTCGAGTACCGAGACGATCTGACCGTCGCGCAGGCCGACCCAGTCTCCCGCGACGAGACGCGATCGCAGCCCCGGTGCGACGTGACTGGATGTCTCGACGTCGCCACCGACGTCGTCGAACCAGATCACGTTGGCTCGAGACCCGTGGACAATGCTGACGCGACCGAGCCGGAGTCCGCCGTCTAGATCAATGTCAGCCCCGCGAAGACCGAGACTTCGGTACGCGGCTGTTCGACGCGCTCGCCACTCGTCATCTCGTGCCGCGTCCCTGGCTTTACTCATCGGGTTTCAGTCTCCCATCGTTTCCGCCGCTCACCTCGCGGAGGTTCGGTCGCGTTCGGTCGGACCGTCGGAGTACGAGCAGCCGGCGCCTCATGTTGTGTCTCCCGCAGCGAGTGTTCGTCGTGAGAGCGAACGAGGCGAACGTCGTGTGTGGTTCGTGGTCGACCAGCGTCGCCGTCGCGGACGACGGCGTGAGGTGCTGAGGCTCTCGTAGGGGTCACGGCGACGTTGGTCGGTCGAAACGTTGCGGGTATGGGTTCGCGGCTCGGTCGAGGCGGTCAGCGTCGTCAGCGTGTCATCAAGCAGCCGTTGATGGTTCGTGAGCCGCGTCGCTCGCCCAGGGCCGCACCAGGCAATTGATCGAGCGGGCGACCGTTTACCGCGCTGTCGTGGTGCCGATCGGGTCCGTGCTTGGAACTGGCTGGTTGGAGGGCACGTCGAAGTCAACGGTTTCGCCGTGGCGGTGCTTCGTCCACCACGCGAAGACCACGCCGAGGGCGAGCAGGACGGCGAAGAGCTGGTCGACGCCCGAACCGATGGCGGTCGGACCATAGATGAAGAAGGCGATCAGGAGCAGACCCATGACGACGCTCGAGAAGAGAGCGCCGACGAGCAGGACGGGGTGCGAGTGGCGCTCTCGAGGGCCGTCAGCGAGACGCCGGTGGCCAACGGTGAGAAACACGACGGCGGTCAGCGAGTCGAGGAAGAATTCGGCCAACAAGAAGAAGCCCGCTCCCGACAGCACCAAGGTGAAGAAGGTCCCCAGCGACGTGACGAAGAGTTGGAAGGCGACGACCACCGCGGCCGAACCAAGTGACGCCACGATGGCGACGTGGGGGACGTGGCGCCGGCTCAGTTTGGCGAAGCTGACCGGGATGAGTCGTTCGCGGCCCATCGCGTACAGCGCCCGCGACAAGATGAAGCTAGTCAGCCACAGCCCGCCGGCCGTGGAGAGCAGGATTGGCACGAGCATCGCCCACGGGGCGCCGGGAATCAGGCGGTGGGACCAGACGGCGAGGGGGTCGGTCGAATTGGCGAGCAAGTGCAGCGGCGTCTCGCCCAGCATGAGGGGGTAGAGGACGGCGTAGAAGACCAGTGCTCCCATCGCCCCAATGATGCCGCCGATACCGGGATGCTCGCGCGGGCGTTGGGACTCCTCAGCGGCGTAGCTGTCGATCTCCCAGCCGTCGAGAATGGTGGCCGCCACGACGGCGACGACAAGTATGCCCCCAATCGGAGGGGGTCCGAAGTGGATCGGCACGGCGAGGCGATGCCAACTGAGCAGGCCGATGATGCCAAAGGCCGCGAGCGAGATCATCTCTACGGCGAAGAAGACCTGGGTGATGAGAGCGGTCGGTCGCCCCCCGAGCAGCAGTGGCACGGCCGCGAAGACGATCCAGAAGAGGGTCACTGACATGCGGACGACCGCCGGAGCGTGGTAACTGGGAGCCACGAGCGCCAACGTGTACGCGCCGGCCGGGATGGCGATCGGGGGAATGGACAAGAAGTAGGCCAGGATGAGTATCCAGGCCTGGTAGCGCGAGACCGTTCGCCCGATCACTCGTGCTGACCAGTGATACGAAGCACCGGCATTGGGGAAGTGCTGATTGAGAAGTCGAAAGACGAAGCTGGAAACGATGAACGGCACGGCGAGGAGCACGATCGCGGGTAGCGTCCACCAACCGGCCTGAGCGGCCATGACTCCGCCAGTGGCGGCGACCGAGAACAGAGGGCCGACGCTCGACACCGAGAGCGGCACGAGGTCCCACAAGTGGAATGACTGGTGCAGCCGACGCGCACCCGGCGCGGGCCGATCAGCGTCCGGTGCGTAGTCGATGCTCACGCGCTAATGCTAAAGACTTCTAATAACTTGTCGTGCGGAATCCTGTGACTCGCTCATCCGGTTTCCAATTCGTCTCGGTACGTGGGCCGTGTAACGCTGCGAATGTTGCCAGATTTGCGTCCTCGAGGACGTTGCGGCTGAGGAGATGGCCGTGCGTGCGCCACCTTGATTCGCGAGTGTCTCGGCCATCTCGGGGCGACATCGATCACGTCGGGCGATTAAGTGCCCCGCGTCAGCCGTCGATCGGGTATGAACCAGATCAGCGAAACCAAGAGGTAACAGGAGTAGGCCAAATACGGGCTTGCGAACGCGAGGCCGATTCCCGTCGCGTAGATGATCGGCGAAGCGATTCCTTTCACGTCCTTGCCGACCGCCGCCGCCAGGCGTGTGTCGTTGAGGTTGGCACGCAGAATCGACCTCACGAGTGCGAAGTACGCCACGGCGGCGGCCAGCGCCACCGCACCGTACGTCGCGGCCGGCAGGACACTGCCGTGCGAGACACCCACCCAGTTGGTGGCAAACGGGATGAGCGATAGCCAGAATAGGAGAACTAGGTTCGTCCACATCACGGCAGCGCTGATCCGTTGGGTCGCCCGCAAGAGATGATGGTGGTTGTTCCAGTAGATACCGATCATGGTGAAACTCAAGACGTACACGAGCAGCGAGGGCAACCTCAGGGCTAGGCCATGAAAGTCAGCGGTGACCGGCGTCTTGAGCTGGAAGGCCATGATCGTGATGATCACGGCCATGACGCCATCGCTAAAACTCTCGAGGCGATCGGTTTCGATGGTGCCGTTCTTCCCCGGCGGCGTGTTACCGGCGTTGGTAGGCGCGTTATTCATTGGTCGCGGAAGTGGACCGCGGCGGTCACGGTAAGGGTGTCCGTGAGCGAGTAAGAAGTTCAGCCGACCGCACGGCCGAACGCTACCAGGACCGATGCTCGAACGGACGGGTGCTGCGTACTGCTCGGTCTGCACACACATCGAAGTCGAGCTCGCTCGGGTGGACTGTACCGGCATCGTCGATGGACCGAATGTCGGCTTCGCGATACCCCATGGAGCGCGGCTGGCCGTTCGCCTGGCGCAGCAGCACCAGGGCCCGCGGGAAATCGGGGCTCTTGAGGAGTGCGTGCGTGGAGTTGCGCCCGATCGGCCAGCGCTCGATGAGCTCGGGCACCGTGAGGAACCGGTCGGGACCGGCGTGGCTAGTGGTGGCTGTCGTGTTCATGGACAGGACCGGTACCCGCCCCACGCCCGAGCGCAATCGACGCTCGACAGGGACCTCCTGGGACGCCCCGGGTACGACGAAGTTATGGAAGAAGTTATGGAAGAGGTCGCGGCGCCGAGCCGCACTGGCTCAGATACGCAACTTGAACAGGAATTACGCTGAGCACCCCCAACGGGATTCGAACCCGTGCCGCCACCTTGAAAGGGTGGCATCTGCAAAAAGTTAGACGGTACGTACTACCTGATCAACTTGTTGATTCTGAATCTGGTCACCTACAAGTTCACTCGGCTGGGCATTGGGCGGGCCTTAGACAAGAAGTAGCGAGACTTCCTTAGATGTCGTCTCTTTGCCCGCTCGATGCTGAGTCCCCAGGTGACGAGAGCTCTCTCAATTCTCAACACACTTGGCACGACCATTGAAGTGCGTGGCGACGCATCTAAATTTCCTGTACTCCGCGTGCAGAAATGGAGCGATGGTCGATGACTCTTTCATCGACTACGCGAGCTGCGGCGGAGTAGTAGGGAC
>JAKBCI010000048.1 GCA_021807965.1 Actinomycetes bacterium | reverse complement strand
CGGCCGGGCGTCGCGATGATGACGTCGCTGCCCTTGCGCAGGTTCTTCACCTGACGCTCGATGTCGGCCCCACCGTAGACGGCGGTGACGGCCAGGCCGAGGGACTTGCCGAGGGGCTCGAGCACCTCGTGGACCTGGACGGCGAGCTCGCGAGTCGGCAGCAGTACGAGTCCGCGCGGCCGAGCCGGCCCCGGACCACTCGGCTTCTCGGTCGCCGCGATGCGCTGCAGCATCGGCAGTCCGAAGCCGAGGGTCTTACCCGAGCCGGTCTTGGCCTTGCCGCAGACGTCGCGGCCGGCGAGGGCGTCACTGATGGTCAGGGCCTGGATCGGAAAGGCGGTGGTGATCCCCTGGTTCGAGAGGACGGCGACCAACTTCGGGTCGACGCCCAGTTCGGCGAAGGTCTGGTTGGTCGCGTACGAGTCGGTCGACGCCGACTCGGTGGTCTGGCTGCTCACGAAACATCCGTTTTCTCGGTTGGACCCGGAACCGGCGTTCGAAAGTGGTGGGCCCGAGCCCAGTACTCGAGCTCCCCCTTAGTCTAGGGGCACCACGCACGTCAGTGACGGGAGGACCATGAGACTCAATGTTGGCGATCGAGCGCCGGGCTTCACCCTGGGCAATCAGGCGGGTGAGCGGGTGTCCCTGCACAGCTTTACCGGCGAGCGTATCGTGCTCTACTTCTATCCCGCCGACGACACGCCCGGCTGCACGACCGAAGCCTGTCAGTTCAATGACGCGCTCGCGCCACTGCGCGACCTTAACGTCAGCGTGCTCGGGGTGTCCCCCGACGACGCCGAGCGCCACCGTGCCTTTATTGCGAAGTACGGCCTGTCCTTCACGTTGCTCTCGGATCCCGAGCACGTCGTCATGGCGAAGTACGGCGCGTACGGCGAGAAGCAGCTGTACGGCAAGACGGTGACCGGCGTGATCCGCTCGACGTTCGTCATCGGTCCGACCCAGCGCATCGAGCACGCGTGGTACGGCGTGCGCGCGAACGGCCACGCCGCGCGGGTGCTCGCGGCGCTCACCGCGTAGCCGTCATCGGACGACACTCGGGTCCGAGTCGTACCAGCGACGAGTGTCGTGGGCGCGATGCATAGGCGAGGTCGATCGCCCGAGAGCGGCCCACGCACTGGCGCAGGGCGGTGACGACATCGAGGATCGTGCCTACGAACCTCGTTCGTGAACCGCCATCCACGGTGAAGGGGAAACCAAACGACACGTCGATCCGTAGGCCCGCACTCGCGTTCACCGAGCTGTAGGCAACATACTGACGTCGTCATCCGCCACTGGAACATGACGGACTGTGAGGATTCAACCGTGCGACCCGTGAGCCTCTTCATCGCCAACGCCGGCGGCACGCTGGATGCTCTCGTCAACGTCGTCAACGACGCGTTCCAGTCCTCGGTCGCGCACACCGAGGCGTTGCTCGGCATTGAGGGCGTGAACGTGCTGGTGCTTGACGCGCCCGACGACGTCATTCCCGAATGGGGAGTGGGTGGCTACACCTACGGGCCTCACGCCATCCTCGTGGCTCTCGATCCTTCGGCGGCGATAACTCGCCACCACATCGAGCGAACACTCGTACACGAGTTTCACCACGCGATGCGTTGGCGCGGCCCAGGCTGCGCAGGCAGTCTCGGACAGATGCTGATCAGTGAGGGCATGGCCGAACTCTTCGAGGAAGAGGTGTTCGGAGAAGCGCCATTCTTCAGTCGGGCCAGCATCACCGACGACGAGATTGCCGCTGCTCGTGCGGTGTTGTACGAACCCGAGTTCAACCCGAAGAAGTGGTTCTTTGGCGCCGACGGCGTGACGTTTTCCTTCGGCTATGCCTACGGATACCAACTGTGCAAGGCGTACGCCGATGCGATGGGCAAGCCGGCGTCCGAACTCATCGGCGTATCGTCACGCGACGTACTCGAACTGGGTATCGCGTAGCGTTGCGGCCGCTCACCGCGGCTCGGGGCCGCAACGTCGAGGTTCGCCTTCGTAACGCGGGCCGGATCAACCATTTTTGGACCTTGTAGGCCTCGGATGGGCCATCCAGTGCAACCACACGACGATCGCTGCAGGCTGCCATGGCGGTTGGCCGTAGTAACAATGAGACGTGACAGCCACTCGTCGCCTTGGACGGCTGATCGCCGCGGCGCTCGTCGCTGGCGCACTCGCTCCGGCGAGCGCCGACGCCGCAACGCCTCAACCGGTCGGACCGTGGCTCGTCACCGGTGTCCCGGGAACGACGATCCTCTACGTCGTGCGCACGACGAGTGGTACCTGTTCGCGTGGTCCGTGTCTGCAACTCGAGCGCACGACCGTGAGTGCCACCCGCGCCACGGCGCGGCGACTGCCCCCACTAGCGCCCGCGCCAGGTAGCGTGCTCGGCAATCTCAGCCAGCTCGTCTTCGCCAACTCACTGGACGGCTACGCCGCGCTGAGTGGTCTTAGGTCCTTCGAGTGGTACGTGACGACAAACGGGGCGATGTCGTGGCGCCGCGTGCGGTTCGCGCCCGGCGTGTCGCTCACCCAACTCGTCGCGACGGGCCGCGAGCTCTACGGGGTCGTCGCCCACTGCGCGCGGCGCTACGTGTGCACGGACTACCGCTTGGCTCGCTCGTCGCTCGATGCGAATCAGTGGACGTTCTCGCCGTTGCCGGCGGCACTGGCCGGTGGCCACTTCGCGCTCGCCGCGTACGGCGCCAACGTCTGGGCGAACTTTGACGGGCCGAACCGCCCACAGCTCTTCGTCTCGCGTGACGGCGGTCGAACCTTCACCGAGCACGCCGCGCCGCTGCTGGCGAGCGTCTCGGCCTGCGACCTCACGCCCACATCAGCGACGGTGCTCTGGGCCGAGTGTCCAACGGGCATGATGGTGTCCTTCTTCTACTCACAGAACGCCGGGTCAAGCTGGGCGGGCATCTCGCGCTACGCGTTCGCCGGCACCGGCGGCGGCGCCTTTGATCCCGTGTCGAGCTCGCTCGCGTACCTCGACTTTGGGCCCTTTACGACGCGACCACAGGACCTCTACGCGATCGACGGACCTCGCCACACCATGCGAGCCGTCGGCAACCTGCGCTGCACCTCGGCCGACAACCTCGTCTTCGTCGACGCGAGCCACGGCGTGGCGCTGTGTGTCCAGAACACGACGAGCACGACGACCACGTCGTTGCGACGCACCACCGACGGAGGCGCGACCTGGACAATCATGGGGCTCGCGAGCTAAGCCAGCCAACGGCCGCGGAGCAAAGGACACCCGGTTACGTCGACCGCTCAACTCACCAGATCGCGGATTTCGTCGGCGGTCAGCGCCCCAGTCTCGAAGCCCCCGGCGTCAACGACGCTCGCGAAGAGTGCGGACTTCTTGGCCTTGAGCGCCATGACCTTCTCTTCGATGGTGTCCCGGGCGACCAAGCGGTACACCATGACCTGACGCGCCTGGCCGATCCGGTGCACCCGGTCCACCGCCTGGGCTTCGGTGGCCGGGTTCCACCACGGGTCGAGCAGGATGACGTAGTCGGCCTCGGTCAGGTTGAGCCCGAACCCGCCGGCCTTCAGGCTGATGAAGAAGACGGGCGCGTCGCCGGCGCGAAAGGCGTCGATCACGGCCGCGCGCTTGCGCGTTCGCCCGTCGAGGTAGCAGCTGTCGACGCCCGCCGCCGTGACTCGCTCTCGAGCGAGCTTGAGAAAACGGGTGAACTGGCTGAAGACGAGCACCCGATGGCCGTCGGCCACGACGTCCTCGACCATCGCCACGAGCACGTCGAGCTTGGTCGAGGGGACCGCCGCGTGCTTCTCGTCAACCAGGGAGACGGCGAGGCTGGCCTGGCGCAGCACGGTGAGCGACTTCAGGATCTCGAAGCGATTCCGGCGCACGTCCTCGACCAGCCCGAGCACCTTCTGGCGCTCGCGCGCGAGGTAGGTCTGGTAGAGCTTGTGATGCCGTGGGCTCAGTTCGAGTTCGAGCACCTGTTCCTGCTTCTCGGGCAGTTCCGCGATGACCTGCTCCTTGGTCCGGCGCAGCATCAGCGGACGAAGGCGCCGGCGCAGCTGGGCGAGCCGCTCGACGTCGCGGTTTCGCTCGATGGGGGTGCGGTAGTACGCCTCGAAGTTCTGGTGGCTCGCAAAGAGGCCCGGTGCCGCAATCGACACGAGCGCCCACAGCTCCATCAGGTTGTTCTCCATCGGCGTCCCCGTCATCGCCACCTTGTAGGGCACGGGCAGCTTCTTGATGAGCTGGTAGGTCTTGGCGAGACGGTTCTTCGCGAACTGCGCCTCGTCGACGAAGAGTCCCGTCCACGCCACGGCGTCGTAGGCGTCGTACTCGATGCGAAAGAGCGCGTAGGACGTGATGACGACGTCCGCCTCGGCGACGAGATCGCGCAACGGCGAACCTCGTCGGCGCTCGGTCTCACTCAGCGCGACTACCCGTAGGGTCGGGGTGAATCGACGGCACTCGCTCGCCCAGTTCGCGACGACGCTCGTCGGCGCGATCACGAGAAAGCGCGCACCGGGATCGCGCGCTCGAGCGTGACAGATGAGGGCCAGGGCCTGCACCGTCTTGCCGAGCCCCATGTCATCGGCGAGCACGCCACCGAGGCGGTGCTCGAACAGGTAGGCGAGCCAGTTGAAGCCCGCGAGCTGGTAGTGGCGTAACGTCGCCGCGAGCGTCGGGGGCGTCGGGAGCTCGACCCGGTCGGCCGCGTCGACCAGCGCACGAACCGACTCGTTCCAGGCGCTGGCCTGCTCGGTCACGACAGCGATGTCGCAGAGGTCCTCCCAGGTGCTCGCTTGGAATCGACTCAGGCGCACGGTGTTGGCCGGCCCATCGTGAAGCGAGCGCGCCTCGAGGATGACTTGGTGCAGCTGGCGCAGCTCGTCACGGTCGAGCGAGAAGTACGTTCCCGAGGGCAGCACGAGATGCGAATAGCCCTCGGCGAGCGCGGTGAAGAGTTGTTGGAACGAGACGACCTCGCCACCAATGGTCACCTCCACCGCGAGATCGAACCAGTCGCCGTCACGAGATGACTCGCCACCGAGTCGCACGATGGGTGGGTCGGCCGATTCGACAAATCGCGGGAGTTCACCACTCACCTGGACGACTACCCCGGGAAGTTCGGCGAGCTTCGGCACGAGTTCGGCGATAAAGCGGACGGCGGCAATACCATCCAGTTCAGCCGTCGCCGCCAGGCGGGGACCCTCGGCGTGCGTGGTGACGAGCCCGGGCACGCCCGTGAGCAGCTCGGTCGCGGCGCGCACCGCTCGATCGCCGTCGGGTCCCGACGTGAACCAGTGAGACTCCCAGAGCGACGAGCGCCACGAGACGCCCGCGCGCGAGCGCGCCCAGGCAAGTCGAACGCGGCCCTCGTCGTAGGTCACGAGCAGTACCAACTCGACGGGCCCGAGCTCGCGCAGCGCGACCGACTCGTCACTCGAGCCAGTGGTGACGCGCGCCTGTAGCAGCGGGACGAACTCGTCGACGAAACGACGTTCGTCTCCGGCGGGCACGACGAGGACATCCCCCTCGATAAGGTCACGGAACGTCTCGTCCACCGCATCATCGAAGGCCGCCAGGTGGAGTCGCGAAGGGGCTACCTGGCCCGCGTCGTCCACCACGTCGTCCCACCACGCGATCCCGCGCGCCGGGCGACCGAGCACCATCGTCGACCGAGCGGGAATAGTCGTCGAGCCGATCGCCACGTGCGCCGCGAGACGCACCGTCGCGTCGCGTCGGGTCACGTCGAGGGCGACACGCGCCAGATCCTCGTCGAGCGCTACCGCAACTGGTGGACGCAGCGACGAAAGCACGGGCACGGATGCGTCGCGAATCTCACGCCACACGCCCCAGATCAACGGGCTGTTGATCTGGTCGAGCCACACCTCCTCGTTGTAGCGGTAGCGTGACGTCGAACCCGACTCGGCGAGGCGACTGATCGCGAGCACCTCGCGCAAGAGGCGCATAACCTCGCGCGACGAGGGATCGGATCCGCGACGGTGGTAGTCGAGATTCGACCACGTCAACTCCGAGGCGCTCCAGCCACCCGAGCGGGTGACCGTGATCGGACGAAGTCGAATCCCCGGTCCCGCTGCTGGCCGGCTCTGCTTCGACGTGGACTCGAGCCATTCGACGAGCAGGCCAACCCCCGCGTCACTCGCGCCCGCTGGGACAGTGAGCAGCCCACGCAGCGCCAACTCCCACGGCGCCGCCGGCTCGAACGAAGGCGCTGGCTCGTGGGACGGCTGGTTGCTCGTCGCGCGGTCCTCGACGCCCGCGCGCGAGGCGGGCGGCGGCGTGGCAATCGGCGTGACATCAGCGGACGACTGGGCGGTGGACTCGCCAGACGCGACTGTGGCGAGCAGCAGCGCGACGGCGTGCTTGCAGTTGACACCGACCGGACACGTGCAGCTGGCGCGCCACGCGCGCAGCGCCCCCGTTGGCGTGCGGCCCAAAACCACCAGTGCCTGGTACGGCGCGGGCGCGGTGCCGCGGACCTCGCCCAGCACCCTGGATCCGTCGTCGGACCACGTGCACGCGATCACCGCACCCGAGCGAGCGTAGGCCAGTCCACGAGCGAACGTCCGCGCATCGACGAGCCGCTGCAGGGTCGTTCGATCGGCCGCACTCAGCACGGACGTCCCCCACGGGCGGCTAGTGGACGCCGAGACGGTGCTAACGCGCGGCGAATGCTGGCGCGACTGGGCGCGGGCGTCGCCAGGACGGCACGACGGGGCCCTCGCCGATGTCTCACGGGTCGCTCCGCTCGCAAACCTCGAAGGCTACGTGCCACTCGTGGCGTATCCCTAGCGCTTCACTCGAAAGCCCGACGGACAGCGAGGCTGGTACGCGGTGACGCGTTGGGTGAGGCGCCCCTTCACGCACGTGATGGACGTCATTCGCGGCGCCTTCGCGAAGTCGACGACGCCGAGCGAGCTGCCGTTAGGTCCGTTCGCGGTCACGCGCAAGCCGTAACTGACGGTCGGCGAGAGTCCGCCGAACCAGCACGAGGTCGACAGCGTCGTCTCGCGAAACGTCGACGGGACGTTGTAGCCGTACATGAGGGTGCAGGAGTAGTCGACCGCCCCGGCGCTCGGGTTCCACGTCGCCGATAGCGTCGACGCCGTTCGACGCAAGCGAACGGCGCCCGGGGCGAGCGGTGGCGGATTGACCAGCCCGCCGAGCGTACTGAGGGGTAGACCCCAGATCTTCGAGTTGGTCCAGTCCCCCGCGTACAGGACGCCGCCAAAGACGACGAGTGGCTGGATGCACAAGAACTGGGGCTCGGCCGAGGTGTCGGCGATGGAGACCACGCCGCCGTTGGCGAAGGTCGCCGGTGTCGAACGAGCCACCGCCGCGGCCACCGAACTTCTCGTGACCACGCTGATGGCGGAGAAGGGCGGCGCGAGGTTCGCGCACGTCGACACGTAGAGGTTGCCCGAGGAATCGACCGCCAGCCCGTTGGGGTTATCGCGCGCGCCGTAGTGCGCGACGAGAAACGCTCCGTGGCCCACGGTGGCGACGAGACCGGCACTGGCCAGTGACGAGGCGGGCACCTCGTACACGTTGCCGCCGAGTCCCGTGACGTAGAGATTGCCCGAGCCGTCGAGCACCACCTGCTGCAGGCTGTCGCCCTCGGAGTTAAAGACGATCGTCGCCTGCATCGTCGCGAGGCTGATCCGGTAGACCGCGCCGCTCTGCTGGTCCGCGACGTACAACGAGCGCTGGTCCGCCGACAGCGCGAGACCGGAGACGCTCGTGAGCGTGTTGGGCGTGACGTCGAGCACCGACGGCGCGTGCGCCCCCGACCCCAGCGACCAGATCGTCGGCAGACCGCCACCATCGAAGTAAACGGTGCCATTGCGCGCGACGGCAATCCCGCTGATCCAGTACCCGGCGGCGATGATGGCGGCGAGTCTACGGGCCGGCGCGTTCGTCGGCACGCCGGCCATGGCACCGCTCAACTGCGCCGCCGAGAACATGTTCAGCTGTCCCGACGATGAGAACGCCAAGAGGTCGCCCGCGCCGTCGGTGGCGAGTCCCATGAGCTTGGCGTCGGGCGCGACCGTCAGCCACTCGCCAATGGACGTCGGAGATGCGCTGGCCATGATGGGGGTGGCCGCCAGCGAAGCGACCAGCGACGCGGCCACCGCGATCGTCGCGAGACGTGAGACGGCACGCAAAGAGGTCATCGTGCACGAAGGTTACCCGAGGCAACTCTCGAAACCATATTCAAGTAGTCGCGACGCGTGGCGATGTCCACTGGCCGGCGAATCACCGAACGGCGCCCTCAGTCCTTCGCGTGGCGCCCCCGACTGGCCGACTGTCCCGCGTGGTACCGGCGAACCGTGCGCACGCGGTGCCAGAAGCCCCAGGCGAGCACGAGCACGATGATGACGATCATCGGATTCTGCAGGAGGTGGAAGTCGTGACTGACCCTGGTCCAGTTCGAGCCCGCCGCGTAGCCGAGCACGCTCAGCAACGTGATCCAGATGGCCGAACCGATGACAGTGAGAATCGCGAAGGGTCCCCGCTTCATCTCGGCGACGCCGGCCGGCAGTGAGATCACGGTTCGCACAACCGGCAAGATGCGCCCGATCAGCACCGAGGCGGCGCCGTAGCGCGCGAACCACCGCTCGGCGGCGTCGAGGTCGCCGTGGGTCAAGAGGATCCACTTGCCCCAGCGGTCCACAATCGCCCGCCCGAGCGTGCGACCGAGCTCGTAGGCGATGACCGAGCCGATGAGCGAGCCAACAACCCCGACGACGATGATCCCGATGATCGAGAACTG
>JAKBCI010000047.1 GCA_021807965.1 Actinomycetes bacterium | reverse complement strand
CTCGCTCGATCTCTACAGTTCGGGCGTCTCCGTGCAGGCCATGGGCATCCGCCTCAAGCGATACCAAGCGGTCATCATGGACAGCATCATCGCGGGGGCGCTCACCATCTACGCCATGTTCCAGTCGACCTTCTCGCTCTACATGAAGGAGTTCGTCGGCGTCATCATCGTCTGGATCGCGCCGTGGTTCGGCATCTACGTCATGGACTGGATCCTTCGACGCTTTCGCTACAACCCCTCGGAACTTCAGCGCACGGACCGCGACGGCATCTACTACGGCGGCAAGAGCGGCACCAACTGGAACGCCATTGTGGCCTTCGTCGTCGGTCTCGTGGCTTCGACGATCGCGTACTCCAAAGCACCGCCTCCCGTGAACTTCCCCTTCCACTGGATGACGCCGATCTCCAATCACTTCGGTGGAGCGTGCGCCGGAGCCCTAAGCCACGGCACGTGCACCGCCGGCTGGTACGGGGGCGCCGACTTCTCCATACCCAGCGGCATCCTCGTCGCGGCCATTCTGTACTTCATCTTTGAGAAGGCCTCGGGCTACGTCGGTTCGCAAGTCGCCAAGCAGCGCGAACTAGAGCCAAACCGCTGAGTACTGGCTTAACCCGACTGCCCCGGGCCAATGGCCCGGGGCAGTCGGTTCGGGTGTCGGATCCGACGTCGTGACCTAGTGATCGGACTTCTTGATCATGATCGAGGCGGCGACGAGCGCCGTGGCGGTCGAGGTCGACGCCGGGGTCACGCTCACCTGCTCGTTGAGCGCGAGGTCACTGAGTGCCCCCATCGTGTGACCCTTCATGACCACCGTTGACGAGTTGACGCTAAAGACGTCTACCTGGCCCGACCGGGTGGTCACCGTGAAAGTCTGAAGCGCGCCCGTGGCGGGGGTCAGCAACGTGATCTGACCCTCGACGCGACGAACTTCGGGCGCCTCGGGTGTCTTGATCATGATCGAGGCGGCGACGAGCGCCGTGGCGGTCGAGGTCGACGCCGGGGTCACGCTCACCTGCTCGTTCAGTGCGAGGTCACTGAGTGCCCCCATCGTGTGACCCTTCATGACCACCGTTGACGAGTTGACGCTAAAGACGTCTACCTGGCCCGACCGGGTGGTCACCGTGAAAGTCTGAAGCGCGCCCGTGGCGGGGGTCAGCAACGTGATCTGACCCTCGACGCGACGAACGCCATCGCGACCGTGATGGCCGTGTCCGTGATCGTGGCTGGTGGCGTCTACGCCGTGGCCGACCGAAGCGGCTCCTCGTCCCGCTGCACCCGCGACTCCCGCACCAGCGATGAAGAGAGCTGCGGCAGTAGCCACAGTGAGTCCACCGCGGCGAAGCGCCTTCATGTTCGTAACTCGGTTCATTGCTTCTCCTGTAGTAGAGCGCCTTACGCGCTGACACCAGCATCGCGGACGAACCTGAGAGCCACCTGTGGACGGGCTCAAGACTGTGTGAATTTCGTCATTGGGTCGCGCTAGCGACGTCGGAGAACCTAGCCGTCCCAGTCCTCAAGGAGGTTTCCGCTACCGTCGGGCCGAAAGAGTGGTATCGCGCCCAGTGCCTGCACCATGGCGGCGTCACCGCCGAGCGATGTGCGCCATACCGACGCCTCGGTGACCAACGTGCCGATGCCGACGATGTTGGCGCCGATCCGGCGCAGAAGGCGCAGAGCCGCCCCGGTCGACGCGCCGGTCGAAATAACGTCGTCCACGATCACGACCCGACGGCCCTCGACATCCTTAATTCGCGCTCGATCGAACAAGAGACGTTGCTCGCCGTCAGTGGTGATAGAACGAACCGTTTCCGTCACCGCGTCGGCCAAATGAATCTTGGGCGTCTTGTGCAGGATCACGTACTGATCGAGTCCCAGGTGGCGCGTCACCTCGACGGCGAGAGGAATCCCCATCGTCGCGACCGTGGCGACGATCTCCACGTCGTGGGGACGCAGAATCTCGGCTAGTTCGCCACCCGCGCGAGCCATGAAGTCGACGCCCATATCAACGGTAATCAGCAGCGCAAGCGCGAGATCATCCCCGAGCGACACGACGGGCAACTCAACAAGTTGCGAACCGATCTTCACCTCGTACGTGCGCCGCTCCACCGAGGTCGAGCATACTTAGGCCCATGACCGAGGAACGAATACCGCTCAGCGCTGAGATGGGGCGCCACATGCTCGTGACCGCGTACGACGAAGCGCTAGCCGGCGCTCGCGAGGGCGGGATCCCGATTGGCGCGGCCCTCTTTGAGCGCTCTGGTGAACTGCTTGGCTCGGGGCACAATCGCCGAGTCCAGGAGAACGACGCGTCCGTACACGCCGAAACTGACGCGTTTCGTCGCGCCGGACGTCGTCGCAACTACCGTGACTGCGTCATGGTCACGACACTCTCGCCGTGCTGGTACTGCTCGGGGCTAATCCGCCAGTTCAACATTGGCGCCGTCGTCATTGGTGAAGCGGCGAACTTCGTCGGCGGCCACGACTGGCTCGAAGAACTAGGGGTCGAGGTGTTAGTGCTCGACGATCTCGCTTGTACTGAACTGCTCGCCACGTTCATCCACGAACATCCACAGCTCTGGAACGAAGACATCGGTGAGTGACTAGCGGACCGGTGGGCCGAACAAGCGGTCGCCGGCGTCACCGAGGCCCGGCGTAATGTAGCCGTTGTCGGTGAGTTCGTCGTCGAGTGCGGCGGCCACGATGGTCACCCCGGGATGACGTGACTGCACGAAGTCAACGCCAGGCTGCGCGGCAATGAGGCAAAGGATTGTCGTGTCCGTCGCCCCACGTGACTCAAGCATCGAGAGCACCCGATCGAGCGATCCTCCGGTCGCGAGCATCGGATCACAGATGACGACGTGCGCGCCAACCAGCGTCTCGGGCAGCCCGTCAAGATACACGTCGGGCAAGAGCGTCGTCTCGTTGCGCCGCAGGCCCACCAGGCAAACTCGATTGTGCGGAAGCACTTCTTGAACGGCTGGACTCATGCCCAGCCCCGCGCGCAAGATCGGCACGATGACGTACTCGGTATCAACCTTGACCGCGGGGGCAGCCGTCGCGACCGGAGTGTCGACGGTCGTGGGCGTGGTCGGCGTTGAGCGAAACGCCTCGTAGGCGACAAAACGCGAAATCTCGCCGGCCAGACGGAGAAAGTCGGCGTTGGACGTCGTGCGATCGCGCAGCTGGCGGACCTTGTCGGCGACGATCGGATGGTTGACAACCTGTGGCGTGGACACGAGGTCACTTTACGTCGCTCGATGCGGGTCTCGCCGGGACGACGGGACAACGAGACCGGGGCGGCCGGTACGCTTGGCGCGTGACTCTGGCGACCAGCGGCCCGACCGACGACGCTCGAGCCGATAGCAACCCGCTGGGCGGCGTCTATTCAACCTACCCCGGTTCTCGTGCACAGATCTCGCGTGACCAGGGACTTCCGTGGTGGCGACGGATTCTCCCGGTGGTCGCCGCCCACCGCGCCGCCTTCATCGCGGCCATCTCGTTGTCATTCGTCAGCCTCGTCTTTCAGACGTTGGTACCGAATCTGCTGAACAACGCCATCGATCGTGACCTCGTGCGCCACGCCACGTCTCTGCACACCGACGTGGTACGCATTCTGATCGTCGGTGTGATCGCCGGCGTCACGGGCATCCTCTCACGGCGCTACGTCTTCGTAACGGCGTACAACGTTGAGGCAGATCTACGCACGCTCATCTACGAGCACCTGACGTGGCTGTCGTTCAGCTTCTACGACCGGGTCCAGTCGGGACAGTTGATCAGTCGCGCCAACAGCGACATTCGAAGCGTCCAGATGTACTCAACCTTCGCTCCACTCATCGTGGTGCAGAGTTTCATCGGCGTGCTCGCCTTCGGCTTCATGTTGTCCATCAACGTTCCGTTAGCCCTGATCGCCATGGTCGTAATGCCCATCCTCTACGTCGTCGGCATCAAGATGCGCCGGGTGATGTTCCCCATTTCGTGGATCACTCAAGCGCGACTCGCTGACGTCGCCACGATCGTCGACGAAAATGTCAATGGCGTTCGCGTGGTGAAGTCTTTCGCCCAAGAAGAGGCCGAGATAAATCGCCTCGCCGACGCCGCCGAGCGGGTGGCGTGGGCGTACATCAAAGACGCCCAGCTGCGCGCCATCTGGTCACCGTGGGTGCAGAACCTGCCCCAATTGGGTCTGGCCCTGGTCCTCTTCTTCGGCGGCTGGATGGTCATCGGTGGCCACCTTGGCCTAGGCGCGATCCTCGCGTTCAACGCGTACCTCTTGATGCTCCAGGCGCCGTTCATGATGCTCGGCCAGCTGGTCATGATGGGTCAGCGCGCCAAGGCGAGCGCGGAACGCATCTTCGAGATATTGGACGAGAGCCCGGATATCGTCGAACGACCGGGCGCCTACGACCTGATCGACGTGGCGGGCGCGATCGAGTTCGACCACGTCGATTTTCGCTACCGCGACGGACCTGACGTGCTGCACGACTTCTGTGCGCGTATCGAACCCGGCGAGACAATCGCTATCGTCGGTCGAACTGGGTCGGGCAAATCCACGGTGGCACGACTGCTGACACGCTTCTACGACGTCAACGGTGGGGCCGTTCGCATCGACGGGCACGACGTGCGCGACGTGACGCTGCACTCGCTGCGTGCGTCGGTCGGCGTGGTCCTTGATGAAGCGTTTCTTTTCTCCGTGTCGATCCGCGACAATATCGCCTACGGCCGCCCTGACGCGACGGACGACGAAGTCATCGCCGCCGCCCGCGCCGCCCACGCCAGCGAATTCATCGATCAACTGCCCGAGGGCTACGACACCGTCGTCGGTGAGCGGGGCTACACGCTGTCCGGCGGCCAACGCCAGCGAATCGCGATCGCCCGAACGCTGTTGGTCAACCCGCCCGTTCTGATCCTCGACGACGCGACCAGCGCCATCGACGTGCACGTGGAGAACGAGATCCATCGCGCGCTACGCGGACTCTTGGCTCACCGGACCACCATTGTCATCGCCCACCGCATTTCGACCATCGCGCTCGCCAGCCGCGTCGTGCTGCTCGATCAGGGACGCGTTGTCGCGACCGGGACCCACGACGAGCTGCTGGCCACGACGCCGCTCTACGCACAGATCCTCGCGCAGGCGACCGAGGGCGAACGCTGATGGCGTGGGGCGGCGGCTTCGGCGGGCCATTCTTCGGGGGCGGCGGTCATCGCGCGAGCACCGACAGTGGCCTTCCGTTCGGAGGCATCCCGAGCGAGCTGATGGACGAAGCGACCAAGCTGCTCGCGTCAGAACCGGTTCACCCCAAGTCGGCGGTCGCCTTCAGCCAGCGACCGTCGCCGTCGGAACGTCAGCGCCTCAGCCTGGCGCGCCTCGTCGGGCGTTATCCGGGCTACCTCTACGGCGGCTCAGCGCTCGTATTGGCGCTCAGCCTTATCTTGCAGGCGGGACCCAAGCTCACCGAATACGCCATCGACCACGGCATGGTGCCGGGACACCACTCACTCGCCGTGATCGCCGTCTGTGGCGCGACGTATTTAGTGCTGGCCCTGGTCAGTGCGGTTCTCCAACGCATGCAGGTCGACGTCACCGGTCGCCTGGCCGCACGCGTCATGCACGACTTGCGGATTCGAGTTTTCACGCACCTGCAGCGACTGAGCCCCGACTTCTTCTCCGAAGAGAAAACGGGCGTCTTGATGAGCCGCATGACCAGCGACATCGAGAACCTCCAGCAACTGGTCCAGGACGGCATCACTCAGTTCGCGACCCAAGGGCTCACGATGATCGTGATTACGGCGATCTTGTTCACGACGAACGTCACGCTGGCGACCTGGACGGTGCTGCTCGTTGTACCGCTGCTCTTCGTGCTATCCATCTGGTTTCACCGAGCGAGCGAGCGGGGGTACCTGCGTACGCGTGATCGGATAGCCACCGTGCTCGCTGATCTCTCTGAGTCGCTCTATGGCGTTCGGGTCGTAACCGCCCACAACCGCCAGCGCCGCAACATCCGCAACCACCGACACGTCGTTGGCGCGTACCGTGACGCGAACTTCTTCACCGGACGCGTGAGCTCCGTCTACGGGCCCTCAACCGTCATGATCGGCATCCTCGGACAGGGACTCCTCCTCGGAATCGGGGGCAACCTCTACCTCGAACACCGCCTTAGCCTCGGCGCGCTGATCGCGTTCTTCTTGTACCTGAATCGCTTCTTCTCGCCGATCCAACTCTTGGTCCAGCAGTACAACTCGCTCCAACAGGGGCGCTCGTCCATAACCCGACTGCGCGAACTGCTCGAAACGCCCCCGAGTGTGGACGAGCGCGATGACGCCGTCGAGCTGGCGACGATCGACGGTCGCATCAAGTTCGAACACGTGACGTTCGGCTACGACCCCGATCTCCCGGTGCTGCGCGACGTCAACCTCGAGATCGCCGCGGGCGAATCAGTGGCCTTCGTCGGACCTACCGGCGCGGGCAAATCAACTATCGCCAAGTTGGCCAACCGCTTCTACGACCCAACCGCGGGGCGCGTCCTCGTCGACGGCGTCGACGTGCGCACGGTCACGCTTCGCTCCCTGCGCTCCCAACTCGGTGTCGTGCCTCAAGAACCCTTCCTCTTCGCCGGCTCCATACGCACCAACCTCAGTTTCGGCCATCCCGAGGCCACGGACGCCGAGGTCGAGCGGGCGATCGACGTCGTCGGACTGCGCGAACTCGTCGATCGCCTACCAGCAGGAATCGATACCGAAGTCCACGAACGAGGACAAACCCTTTCGGCCGGTGAACGCCAGCTCCTCGCCCTCGCGCGCGCGTTTCTCGCGCGGCCCCGAGTCCTCATTCTCGACGAGGCCACGTCGTCACTCGACCTGCAGAGCGAGACGGTGGTCGAGCGCGCGCTCGATCGCATCCTCGAGGGTCGTTCGGCGATTCTGATCGCCCACCGCCTCACCACCGCGCAGCGCGCCGACCGCATCGTCGTCGTGGATCACGGGGGCATCGTGGAAACGGGAACGCCCGCGGAACTGATCGCCACCGGGGGGGCGTACGCGACGATGTACGCCGCCTGGCTCGAATCGGGCGGGCGCGACGCGACTCGCGAAACGACGCGCTAGTCCACCATCGATCGTACGGCTTCGATGAGCGAGGCCGCGCTCTGGCCAGCTTGGGGCAGTGGGTGCACCTGCAGGTGCGTAACGCCCGCGTCGGCGAACGCCGCAATGCGCTCGGCGACGTAGCCGGCCGGGCCGCACAAGGTGGTGAGTTCTAAAAACTCCGCGGGCACGGCAGCCTCGGCCTCACGTTTCTTGCCCGAGAGGTAGAGATCCTGAATCTCGGCCGCTTCACGCTCGTAGCCGTAACGAACGGCGAGTTCGTTGTAGAAGTTCTTACCCTTGGCGCCCATCCCGCCCACGTAGAGCGCGACCATGGAGCGTTGGAGATCACGCAGCGCCGTCGTCTCAGGTCCCTCGCCAATGGCGAGCAGGCCACCGGCCGTGATGAGCAACTCACCGAGCCCGGGGTCTCGCTTAGCGCGTCCCGCGGCGAGCGCGGTGCCCCACACGTCCCTTGAGCGCTCAGGAATGAAGAGAATGGGGATCCACCCATCGGCGATCTCGGCGGTGAGCGAGACGTTCTTCTCACCGAGCGACGCTATCCATACGGGAATCTCCGGGCGAACGGGGTGAGCAATTATTTTGAGCGGTTTGCCGAGACCCGTCCCCTGTTCAGGTGGCAGGGGCATCGTGAAGACCCGACCGCGGTGCTCGAGCGGCTTCTCGCGACGCCAGACGTCACGACAGATCGACACGATCTCACGGGTTCGCCCGAGGGGATTCGTGTAGGGGACGCCGTGAAATCCTTCGATCACCTGGGGGCCCGACGCCCCGAGGCCAAGGTGAAAACGACCGTCGGACAGCGCGTCGATGCCCGCCGCGGTCATCGCGATCAACGTCGGCGTGCGCGTGTAGATCGGCAGTATCGCAGCGCCAATTTCGACGCGGTCGGTCAGCGCGGCCAGGTAGCCCATCAGGGACGGACTGTCGAAGCCGTAGGCCTCGGCAACCCAGACGAGGTCCAGGCCAGCCTTCTCCATGTCGGCGACGTCGCGGGCCGCCTGCTTGAAACCACCCGCGTAACTGAGCATCGTCGAAATCTTCACCGTGACCGCCTCTCCGCGATCAGCGTACCGGACCGACCGTGACGCGCGCGGCGACGCCGCAGGCCCTACGCTAGAGGTGAGAGCAACGGCGCTCTCACCGATAACAAAGGCTGGTGACAACGTGGTCACGCGTCCCAATGAGGCCTCGCCTCACGAGTTCAATCCGTGGTTGCGAGTGGTGTCGCTCATCGAAGAAGCGGGTCATCTTCTCGGTCTGCACGAAGACATGATTCAGCGAATAGTTGCACCCGAGAGAATCCTCGAGGTCGCAATCCCGGTGAGGCTCGATTCGGGTGACGTCAAGATCTTCACCGGCTGGCGCATCCAGCACGACACGTCGCGCGGCCCGGGCAAGGGCGGGATCCGATTTCACCCGAGCGTGAACGCCGACGAAATTGCCGCACTCAGCGCTGACATGTCGATCAAGTGTGCCGTCGTCAATATCCCATACGGTGGCGCCAAGGGTGGCGTCAAAGTCGACCCGTCCTCGTTGTCGCGCGGCGAACTGGAGCGGCTGACGAGGCGCTACGCCTTCTCCATCGCGCCCATGATCGGACCGGACCGCGACATACCGGCTCCCGACATCAACACCGACTTTCAGGTGATGAGTTGGATCATGGACACCGTCTCGATGCTGCGCGGCCACA
>JAKBCI010000046.1 GCA_021807965.1 Actinomycetes bacterium | reverse complement strand
ATGAAAAACACAGTTCCGTCAACGTCGCATCACCGAGTGTGACGTCGACATTCTCGGGCCGACCAGTAATCTTGTCCCGTGAACTTCCCGATTCGTCGCACGATGGTACCGGTCGTAGCGGGGTCGATGGCGCTCGGATCGCTGCTCGTGGGTAGCGCGGCGGGCGCTTCGGGCGCGAGGTCGCACACCGCGGCCGCGGGTCAACTCCCGGCCGTACCGTATTCCATCTCGCTGTCGGACCAACTGCTCGCGCAGTTGCACTTTTTGCCCGTCACCTTCGTGCCGTTCGTTCGACGACCCAAGCCCGTCGCTACCACCACGACCACTACCACATCGACGACCACGACGACGGTGTTGCCGTTCGGCACCACGACCACGACGACGACGAGACCGCCCGCGGCTCGCCGACCGACCGGCAAGGCGCCGGCGATTCCCGTGCAGTTGACGTTGCGTCGTGGCCACTACGCGTGGCGATTTCCGGCCCTGCCTGCCACGTTCAAATCACAGTGGAGCGTGGGAACGAGCAACGTCATTCTGACCGGCGCGATCATGCGGTTCCAAGACGTGCACGGTCTACCGACGACCGGACAAATGGACACGACGACGTGGCTCGCGTTGGTACGCGCGGTTCTCGTGCACCAGTACAACCCAACGAGCTACAACGTGGTCCTGGTCAACGAAAACCTGCCCCAGCACCTCTCGCTCTACCAGAACGGTCACGTCACGTTCACCACGCTTGTAAACACCGGCATTTCCGCATCGCCGACTGAGCTCGGAACGCACCCGGTCTACCTGCGCTACTTGACCCAGACGATGGCCGGAACCAATCCGAACGGCACGCACTACCGCGATCCCGGGATACCGTGGATCTCGTACTTCTACGGCGGCGACGCCCTGCACGGTTTCATTCGCGCATCCTACGGATGGCCTCAGAGCCTCGGCTGCGTGGAAATGCCCTTCGCCGAAGCCAAGACGCTCTGGCCCCAGACACCGATCGGTACGCTCGTCACCGTTCAGTAGGGCGCGTAGTGGCGTGCGCACCGGTCGCGTAGCCGCCGCACGGCACCGCCCATCGGCGGTACGCTCGCCGTCGTGGAGATTCGTGCCGCCGCCCACGACGACTGGCCCGCCATCTACGCCTTTCTCCGCGTCATCGCTGCTGACGGTAAGACCTACGCTCTACCCGATGATCTGACGAGTGACGCGGCGAGGCGCTGGTGGTTCGATGAGTCGCCCTGGGAGGTGCTCGTCGCGCTTGACGACGGCGTCGTGATCGGCACGGCCAAAGTTGGCCCGGTACGGCCCGGTCGAGGATCTCACGTCGCAACCGCCAGCTTCATGGTTGATCCCGCGCACGCCGGTCAGGGCGCCGGCGCCGCGCTAGGGCGACACGTCATCGACCTTGCTCGCTCGCGCGGGTATCGCGCCATGCAGTTCAACGCCGTGGTCGAGACCAATACGGCGGCCGTGCACCTCTGGCAACGGCTCGGCTTTCGGATTCTCGCGACCGTACCGCAAGCCTTCGATCACCCCGACGCCGGTCTCGTGGGCCTTCACGTCATGCACCGTTACCTCTAGTCCCGGACGAGTCACCTTCCAACGCTGCACGGCAACGCTCTTCAACCGACAAGATGTCTACCCAAGCGAGCGGACGCGAATGGCGGCGCCGCAGCCCCGTGATGGCCCTCGGCCCGCCCCCACTGACCGAGTTTTCGACAGCCGCGTGATAAACGACCTACGGCGTGGACCCGCTCGCCGCGGCCCCCGTGACCAGACGTTCGCGATCGAACAGGTACGAGACGACCCGCCACGCGCCGACGTCAATGGCGACGAGTACTGCCGCGACCACGAGCGCTACGACGACCGTTGGACGCAGGACTTGGAACGTCATCAGCGACGTGATGCCAAGGGCCGGCAGGCTGGCGAGCGTGCCGAGTTGCTGGGCCACGCGAACGTCGCTCGATCGAACTGAGATCGCCGTGCCCACCCAAGTCGACCACGCGGCGAGCAGTGGGGCGAACAGGATTTCGGCGACGAACCATGGGATCTGCCACAGGGCGTGCACCACGTTAGGGTGACCGGCGGTACGTAGAACACCCATCACCACGATGAACACCAGGTAGGACAGCACCGTGCCGGGCAGCAGGGAGGCTAGCGCCTTGCCGAGCACGAACTCTTCGCGCGAAATGGGCGTAGTCAGCACCGGTTCGAGCGTTCCCTGGTCGCGCTCGCCAATCACCGAATACGCGGCGATGGACGCCGGAACCACGATAGGAATGATCAGCATCAAGAGGAAGACCGAGCCCACTGCGCCGCGCACCGCCGACTCGGGCAGCGACGCCGAAAGGCTGAGGATCGTGCTGATCGGCACGAAGAGAAAGACGACGGGCATGACCACCATCGTGTAGAGAATGAACTTGTTACGACGGTACTGACGAAACTCTTTCAGGACAACGGCGCGAACGCGGGTGGCGTCGACTCGGGTCACGCCGATGCCTCCACGTCCTGGTCGATCAGTTGGAGATAGACGTCTTCGAGTGAGTGGTGCGATTCGACCAGCGACACAATGTCGGCGTTCGCCGCGACCAGCGCACGAGCAACGTCCGGGGCAGCATCCGCTGGGTTCGGGATTTGCAACACGTAGCGAGTGGCGTCGCTCACTCGCCACGACGATATAGCGGGAACTCTCGCGAACACGTCTTCGGGCTGAGACAATGGTACGCGCGTGACTACCTCGAGCGAACGGGCGAATAACTGTTGTCGTAAGTCCTCCGTGCGGCCCACTACTCGCAGGGTGGTGTTCAAAATGGCGACGCGGTCGCACAGACGTTCGGCCTCCTCGAGACGGTGGGTCGTTAGAAATATGGTCACGCCGCGACTGCGAAGACTGCTGATGAGATCGCTGACTTCGCGCGTGGCGACCGGATCAAGTCCCGACGTCGGCTCGTCGAGAAAGATGATCTCAGGATCATTGAGGAGAGCCCGCGCCAGTCCCACGCGCTGGCGCAGACCCTTGGAGAGGCTGGCGCAGGGATCACTCGCACGGGCGCTCAGGTTGACTGCCTCGAGCGCGTCGCCGATCCGCTTGGTGCCGTTGGGCAATCGGTACAGCCCCACAAAGAACTCTAGATTCTCCTTCACGCTCAATTTCGCGTACAGCCCCGGTGACTCAGTCATGACTGAGATCTTTTGACGAATGGACTCGCCGTTAGCCGGCTCGAGGGTGAGGCCCGCGATTCGTGCCCGTCCCGCGGTGGGTTGGATCAAAGTGCTGAGAGTGCGAACGGTCGTCGTCTTGCCGGCGCCGTTAGGCCCGAGGAATCCGAACACCTCACCGCGCGCCACGCTGAATGACACATCTCGAAAGGCCGTTCGCTCGCCGAAGCGTTTGGTCAACGCCGAGACCTCAATGGCACTCGCCGCGTCATGGGAGGCCGCGGAGTTGGCGAGACGGACCGACCGAGGGACACTCGCCAAGACGTCCGGCTCGACTCGCGACCGTGGCTCGCGCACGGCGTTCGCGGTCGCTTCGTCAACGGCCACCGGCGTGTCGGTCGCCGAACCTGGCTTACGGCGCCCGCCGGTCGCGTAACCAACGGCAAGATACACGACGACAACGACGATGATCGCGACTCTTCCCGAGGTGGTGTGTCCATCGCGGAACAACGCAACGAGAACGATACCGATCGAAACGAGGCTGATGGTCCAGCCTTGCCACGAGACGGGCCGCACGCCGAAACCAATCCGGCGGCGCACGAACCAGGTCCGCCCCGGGTTCACGACCACCCGTTAATCATCGCTCTCACCACCAGTCGACTCTAGATCGCCGACGTGCCCGGTCTCGCCCCATCGCCCGAGTTGCCGTCGTCGCGAACCGCGCCACCGACTACGGCGCCTGGCGCGACGTCGTCTCCACACGCCGGGGGCGCCGCGGTTGATCGTGCGGCCCTCCTACGTCGACCCGGCTGGCAACGCGGTCGCCCACCCGCGAGCGCGTGCCGGTCCAACTCACTTCGCACGCTCATTGCGGTATCTCGTTCAACTCCGTCGATAGGATTGTGGCATGTCCACTGCGTCGGGCGACCGCACCGCCCAGTTCCCGCTGATCGAACGGCGTTATCTGCAGCCGGTCGCATTCTGGTTGGGGCAGCTGCGCGAACTTGGCGACACCAACTACGCCGCGCAAATGGCGTACTTGCAGGAGGAACACGGCTTTACCCGCGCCCACGCCAACACGCTCGTCATGTACGCGCGGGGCTCGACGAGCACACGGCGCTTCGCCGACCCCGAGGCATACTTCGCATCGCTGACCCCCGTGCAGGCGAAGACCGCACGCAACATCCTGGCCACCATTGAGCGGCGCTTTCCCACGCTCGACGCCGTCATCGCGTGGAATAAGCCGATGCTGCGACGGGGAACCGACTACGTCTTTGGCATCGCCGCCGCCGCCGATCACCTTCTCTTAGCGCCCTGGGGCGACCGCATTCTCGAACACGTAGCTCCCCGGTTGGGGTCGCTTCGGGTCAACAAGAAGACGGTTGTCGTTCCGTCGGACTGGCGAATCGACGCGAAGTTGCTGACGGACATGGTGGCCGAGCGACTGCGACAGTTAGACGTTCGACGTTAGACGTCGCGTTCACAGTGCAAGTTAGTGGCTCAGCGGCCACCTCCATCGCGTCGCGCTAGCCGCGCACCAGCAGCCGTGCGCCGACTGAATGGGTAGTCGAGCGTCGGCGTCTCGTTTCGCAGCGTCACTGTCAGCGGACATGAGAAACTCCCCAGCGGCGGACAGATTTCTCCCCGCTGACGGACACGAGTTTTTCCCGGCGGCGGTCACGAGTTCTCCCCAGAGATAACCGTCCACCGCGCCGGTGTATCCACCGGTGACGTGGCTCCTCCTCGGAGGCTGGTTGGTGACAAGACCACCAACCCCGAGGAGGGAACCACCTATGAAGTCTGCCGAGGAAATCATGGAAATACTGGAAGCATTCGACTTGACCCGGTCCTACCGCGACGCCGCCGAGCTCGCGGGCTGTGATCACCACACCGTCGCCCAGTGGGTGGCTCGCCGCGACCGCGGCGAACTGAACGTGGATGCGACTCCGAGAGACCGGCTCACCGAGCCCTTCCGCGACAAAATCGACGAATGGGTCGACCAGTCGAGCGGCAAGGTTCGCGCCGACGTCTGTCACGACAAGCTCGTCGCGCTCGGCTACCAGGGCTCGGAGCGAACCACTCGCCGAGCGGTCGCGGCCGCGAAGAAGTCTTATGGCGCGGGCCGACGCCGGGTGTTCCGGCCCTGGGTGCCCGAGCCGGGGATGTGGTTCCAGTTCGACTGGGCCGACGGACCACTCGTGGGTGTGACCAAGACCTGGCTGTTCTGCGCCTGGTTGGCCTGGTCGCGCTTTCGGGTGGTGATCCCGGTGACCGACAAGACCCTGCCCACGCTCATCGCCTGCGTCGACCAGACGCTGCGGCGCTTTGGTGGCGTGCCCACCTACGCACTCACCGACAACGAGCGCACCGTGAGCACCGACCACGTGGCGCGCATCGCGATGCGACACCCACTCATCGTCCAGCTCGGACAGCACTACGGACTCACCGTCGCGACCTGCGTGATCCGAGACCCCCAGTCCAAGGGTGGCGCCGAGTCGACGGTGCGCGTGGCCGAGGCCGACCTGGTGCCGACCGAGGCCAACCTGTTGCCGGCCTACGCCAGCTTCGCCGATCTCGTCTCGTCGTGTGACGCCTTCTGTGCTGCGGTGAACGGTCGGGTGCACGCCACCACGAGGCGGATCCCGGACGAGATGCTGGCCGACGAGCAGGCGACGCTGCACCGACTACCCGAGCGGCCCTTCACCGCCTGCTTCGGGGTCACTCGCCGGGTCGGGATGAACACGCCGGTCGTGAGCTACGAGTCGTGCCACTACTCGGTGCCCAGCGCGCTGCGCGGCGAGGTCGTCTGGGTGCGCGTGGTCGGTGACGAGGTGGTCATCACGGCGGTGAACGCCGAGGGGCCCGCGGAGGTGGCGCGCCACGAGCGCTCGACGCCGGGCAACCCCCGCTACAACGACGAGCACTTCGGACCGTCCCCCGAGGGTCCGCTGCACCGCACGCCGAAGGCGAGGAACCAGGCCGAACGGGACTTCCTCGCCATTGGCGACGGGGCGGCCCTCTGGCTCACCGAGGCCGGGGCCGCGGGCGTCGTGCGGGTGCGCGCGAAGATGGCCAACGCGGTCAGCCTGGCGGCGTTGCACGGCCGGGCGGCGGTCGAGCGGGCCCTCAGCGAATCAGCGATGCTCGCGCGCTTCGCAGAGGACGACCTCGTCTCGATTCTGGCCCATCGGGTCGCCGGCCCGAGCGCCGACCTGCGCCGCGCGGGCGAGGACCACTCACTCCAATCCGGCACCGCCGCGTGGAACGGGTTCGGCCGATGAGCCCCCTCGCGGCCGAGGAGGCCGTCGAACTGGCCGAGATCCTGGAGTTCTGTGCCGACGCGCTGAGTAACGGTGACGAGTTCTTGGCCCGCGCCGCCATGGATCGCACTGAGCTCGCCTCCGTGCTGTTGTCGTGGTCGATGCGTCTGCTCGACACGCCGGCGAATGCGGGGCACGAATGAGAACGCCCGAGCCCCCACCGCTCGAACAAGACCTCGAGACCCTGCTGCGCCGACTGCGACTGCCGCACATCCGGCGCATCGCCCCCGAGGTGATCGCCACTGCTCGGGCCCAGCGCTGGGAACCATCGGAGGTGCTGCGGGCACTGTTGAACGAAGAACTCGCCGGGCGAGAGCGCTCGGCGCTGTCGACACGGCGCAAGGCCGCCGCCTTCCCGACGGGCAAGACCTTCGAGGCCTGGGAGTCGGCGTCCTCGTCGATCCCTCCACCGACCCAGAACTCGCTGCGCACCCTGGAGTGGGTGCGACGTCGCGAGAACCTGGTGGTCTGTGGACCATCGGGAACGGGCAAGACCTTCTTCCTCGAGGCCCTCGGTCACGCCGCGGTGGAGGCCTCGATGAAGGTGGCGTGGTTCAGCCTCGAAGACCTGGGCGCACTCGTGCGCCGTCACCGGGTCGACGACAGCGTGGCCAAGGCGGTCGGGCGCATCTTACGTTCGGACCTCGTCGTGGTTGACGACATCGGGCTCCTGCCGGTCTCGAGTGACGCCGCTGAAGGCCTCTACCGGCTGGTCGACGCCGCCTACGAGAAGCGTTCGGTCGCGGTGTCATCGAACCTGCACCCCTCGGGCTTCGACGAGCTGATGCCGAAGACCCTCGCCACCGCGACCGTCGATCGCCTGTTGCACCACGCTCACCTGTGCGAGACCACCGGCGAAAGTGTGCGGCTCAAGCAGGCCACGTCGGGCAAGGGGGTGATGCCGCTGGGCTAAACGACCGGGGAGGACTGATGGCCGCTACTGGGGAATTCTCGTGGCCGCCACCGGGGAGTCTTCATGGCCGTGGTTGGGGAGAACTCAGTGACCGTTGACACGCCGCCAGATTCTCGCCGCGACCTCCATCGTGGCGGCGACGCTGCTGCTCTGTGATTACTGATATGAATCGACTAGTCTCCGATGTAGACTCCTGGAAACCCACTGCGATTCACGGGACGATTTCCGAGGTAAGTCACGAAGACGATCCGTTTCGGAACGCTCCGCATGCTGGTGCACTAATCACGAAGCTATGAGGCGCCATTGAGCCGTTGTCGCAATTGAGACGCGGAGCGTTCGCCGAGACTGTGCAGTAGCTCAAGGAGTCTTTGACCTCGGTCGCTGCCAAGCTGAATCTCTCGAAGTCTGCGGTCTCAAGCTCGCTACCCCCGACATCCGAGAGATCGTTGCGAAGGACCTTCGATCACGCCCGGCCCGAGGATTCAACCCCCCAGTTGCCTTCCCAACCGACGCGCCAGTAGCGCTCTCGCCCAGTCCGAGGGCAACCGCGTCGAATACCGTGCCAAGACCAGAGGCAGGCGGTCCAAGTTCCTTTGTTTGCTTGGCATTTTGCGCGAGAGTACAGGACTTGCAGGGCCCCGTACCCGTGGGCCAATCAGTCGAGGCATCTCCACCGCTGACCACCTCACAAGGAGCTTCTTGAAGGCAATCTCACATCTGGGTGAGAGCCTTCTCTCCTGGTCCGTGCGAGGATACCGTGGCAACTACCGAGGCAGGAATGACTCGACCCTGGAGGCAGCGTCCGGATTCGAACCGGAGTACGGGGCTTTGCAGGCCCCGGCAACGTGTGCCATAGCGTGCCTCACTGTGCCAGGAATCAGTGAAACACTGGTACTTGTCCGGATTCCCTGACGCCCCTTGGGCCCTGCTTCATCACGAAGCCAGCCATTTACCGTGGCAGATACCGTGGCATGGTGCCCGGGTGACTTTTCGAGAAGTTGCGTCACGAGTCACCCAAAGGGCCCCAGTACGGGGCAACACCAAGTCAACTAGACCGACGACGTCCGCAACGAAGGACACATCCGGCGAATCACACGGTGCGCGTACAACGTACTCAGACGTGAGGGGAACCCAGGCTGGTGACCAGATGATCTCTCGCAGGTTGCGATGCCGCTCTTCGACGAAGAGAGGGAGCTCGGGCTGCGATCCTTGGGCAACCGTGCACGTAATCGACACCGTGCCTCGCGTCCCGACGCCAGGGGCATCGCGACCCCGACACTCGAATCACGCCGACCTCGACATCGGATTACGAGAGTCGGCTCCCGGTGGAGTCGTGCAACCGTAGATCGAGGCGATACGCCGACCCAGCCCCTTGACGCGACACCCCGTTAACACTAGGGTACCTAATGTCCTAGATTACTGGAGGT
>JAKBCI010000045.1 GCA_021807965.1 Actinomycetes bacterium | reverse complement strand
CCGCGGGCCTGATTCGACTACGATGGACGGGCCCTCCCACCGTGGGTGGGCGTCGAAGTGGGCTGAGGGGTTTCGTGAGGTCGCCGCTAGCGGTGCACTCCTCGGCGACAGAAACCGAACGGAAGGATACGAACGTGGCGTTGGTCACTCTGCAGGAGTTGTTGGATTCGGGCGTGCACTTCGGGCACCAGACCCGGCGGTGGAACCCGAAGATGCGTCGGTTTATTCTCGGCGAGCGCAACGGCATCTACCTCATAGACCTTCGAAAGACGCTCGCCGGCATTGAGTCGAGTTACGCCTACGTTCGCGATTTGGTCGCCGGTGGCGGAACCATTCTCTTCGTGGGCACGAAGAAGCAGACCCAGGGTCCCATCGAGGACTACGCCACGGCTTGCGGCATGCCATTCGTGAACCAGCGCTGGCTGGGCGGCATGTTGACGAACTTCGCAACCGTGGCGGGACGTGTGAAACGGATGAGCGAGTTGCGTACCATGCAGCGCGCGGGCGACTTTGACAACATGCCGAAGCGAGAGGCGCTGCGCCACTCGCGCGAGCTCGAGAAACTCGACCGCAACCTGAGCGGTATCGCCAATCTCGACAAGGTGCCCGACGCGGTATTCGTCATCGATACGAAGAAGGAACACATTGCGGTCACCGAGGCGCGCAAGCTCGGCCTGCCGGTGGTGGCCGTGGTCGACACTAACTGTGACCCAGACGTCATCGACTACGTGATTCCAGGTAATGACGACGCCATTCGCGCCGGTGCGCTCTTGTGCCGCTTGATGGCCGACGCCGTCACCGAGGGTCGGTTCGTTCGCCAGAACCGTGGCGCCGCGATGCGGGCCGCGGCCGAAGCTGCCCAGGCGGCAGCCGCGGCGGCGCCAGGGCCGGTGGCTGAATCTGTGACGTCGCCCGATTCAGGTGACGCATCGGACACGGCGGCGTCCCAGTCCGCTGACGTGACGGGCGAGGAGCGGTCGCACGACGCGGCGGTGACGTCCGAGCCGGCCGCGGACGTTGCGGCCGACGACGCCGTGTTGTCTCAATCGAGTGACGAGGACGAATCCGCGACGCTGGCCTAGGTTGGCCGGCGCGACCAACGAAAAAGGAGAATCCAAGGTGGCAATCACCGCGAAAGACGTCCAAGCACTGCGCCAACTCACCGGGGTCGGCATGATGGACGCGAAGCACGCGCTCGAAGCCAATGACGGTGACATGGTCGCGGCGACCCAATGGCTGCGCGTGCAAGGTCTCGCGTCGGCCGCTAAACGATCCGCGCGAGTGGCCGGAGAGGGTGCCGTGGCTGTCGTTCGCGACGGACGCGCCGCGGCGATCGTTGAGCTGCGCTGTGAAACGGACTTCGTCGCAAAATCTGATGAGTTCGTGTCCCTCGCCGACGAGATGGCGGCTCGCGTCGCGGCCGAGGGCGAATCGGCGACCGAACAGTTTCGCCCCCGCCTCGAAACGTTGTTGACGACGCTGAAGGAGAACATCTCGATCGGCCGCGTGGTACGCCTGGTGGCCCGGGAGGACGAGGTCGTTGAGACCTATCTGCACGCGCAAGCGGGGCGCGGCGTGAACGCCGTGGCGGTCGTCGTTCGGGGCGCTTCCGACGAGGTAGCGCACGAAATCGCTGTGCACATTGCGTTCGCCAAGCCGCAATATTTGGCTCGCGAGGACGTGCCAACCAGCGAAGTTGACGCCGAACGGGCGACCGTGGAAGAGATTTCGCGCAACGAAGGTAAGCCGGAAGCCGCCCTGCCCAAGATCATCGAAGGCCGACTGAACGGTTGGTTCAAGGAGCGGGTGCTGCTAGAACAGGCGTACGTGAAAGATGAGAAGCAGACCATCGAGCAGTATCTGCACGGCGCCGCAGTCACGGCGTTTGCGCAGGTGGTCGTCGGAGGCTGAGCGTGCGCCGAGTCGTCTTGAAGCTGTCGGGCGAGGCCCTGGCCTCGGCGGCGAGCGATGAGACGATTGATGCGTCGACCGTAGACTTTCTCGCTCGTGAGATTGCGCGAGGGATGGAGGCGGGCGGGCTCGAACTCGCCGTGGTGGTGGGCGGAGGCAACATCTGGCGCGGCGCTACTGGGGCGATGGCCGGCATGAATCGCGCCAACTCTGACTTGATGGGCATGCTTGGCACCGTGATCAATGCGTTGGCCCTGCAGGACGCCATTGAGAGCCACGGACGCGCCACCCGCGTCATGTCGGCGATCGGCATGGACCAGGTTGCTGAACCGTACATTCGACGCCGGGCCGTTCGACATCTGGAGAAGGGTCGCGTCGTCATCTTCGCAGCCGGCATGGGCAATCCCTACTTCACGACCGATACCCCGGCGGCGCAGCGAGCGGCGGAAATAGAGGCCGAAGTCGTGCTCAAGGGAACCCACGGCGGCGTTGACGGCGTCTACAGCGAAGATCCGCACCTGAATCCGAACGCCCTTCGCTTCGACGAGATCTCCTTTGACGAGGTCATCGCTCGGAATCTTCGCGTCATGGACATGACCGCCATCACGTTCTGTAAGGACAATCAACTGCCCATTCGCGTGTTTGACTTGATGGCGTCGGGAAATTTGAGTCGCGCACTCGCGGGACACGCCGTCGGTACGCTGGTGAAGTGATGGCCGATGAACTAGTTGACCTGGTCATGGAGGAAACCCGCGACAAGATGGCTCGAGCGATCGAGCACGTCAAGAGCGAGTTCGCCACGGTGCGAACCGGACGGGCCTCGTCGGCACTGATCGAGCACGTGCTCGTCGACTATTACGGTACGGAGACGCCGCTCAAGGCGTTGGCGAACTTCTCAGTACCCGAGCCGCGCTTGCTCGTGGTGTCACCCTTTGACAAGGGGGCGATGGGGGCGATTGAAAAGGCGATCGCCAACGCTGACCTCGGACTCAGCCCGTCCAACGACGGACACGTCATTCGCCTTCTCTTTCCCACGTTGACCGAAGAGCGCCGCAAGGGCTTCGTAAAGCTGGTGCGTGCCAAGGCCGAGGACGGCAGAGTGGCCGTGCGAGGCGTTCGACGACACGCACGCCAAGAGCTCGAAGCGCTCGAAAAGGATCACGGTCTGTCCAAGGACGAGATTGACCGCCTCGAAAAGGTGCTGGACAAGATGACGCAAGACGAAGTAGCCCAAATCGACGAGTTGTTGGCGCACAAGGAACAGGAACTCCTTGAGGTCTGACGACGGGTCCTTTTTCGACGAGCCGACGGGTGAGATCCCGGCGGTTAGTTCGACGGACCCCCGCGTAACGTTTACGGGCGTCGAGCGGGCGGCCGACGTCGCGGAGCCCGTGGAAGAGCCGTCGCTACTTCCGCACTGGACGGAGGCGCCGACCGGCCAGGTGCCGATCGTGGTCGCGCGCGACGCGGCGAATCTGGACGATCCCTGGTCAGCCGTCCCGCCACCCTCGTGGCGCGAAGGCGAAGCGGACTGGGTGGCGCACGAGGATCAGTTCGACGCCTCGTTCTTGGCTGGCGAAGTCCGCGAAGACGTCTCGCGACCGTGGGAGTTTGTCGTTGCCCCGGAAGCACCGGCCGACGACGAAATCCTTGACGAGTCGCCACGGCCCGAACCCGTTCATCGCACGAGGACTCGGCGTCCAGCCGCGCATCAACCACTGGCCGGGCGAGCCGTTCGCCAGAGCACGTCGCGCAATGTCTCCCTGGCGACTCTGACGGGGGTGCTGCTCGCGGCGCTCGTGTCGGTTACCTTCCTGGCGGGAGCCGTCGCGGTCGCGATACTCGCCCTCGTAGCACTCGGTCTCGCGACGGCCGAGGCGTTCGCGGGCTTTCGACGAGCTGGCGCGCATCCGGCCACGGTGCTCGGCATCGTGGCGGTCGTGACCCTGGGTGTCGGCGCGTACAACAAGGGCCTGCCCGCAATTGGCGCGGTCACCGTGCTCACGGTGGTGCTCGGCTTCGTGTGGTACTTGAGCGCCCACCAGTCGATTGACCCGCTCGACGGCATCGGTGCGACGCTCTTCGTCTACTCGTGGATCGGCGTACTCGGCTCCTACGCGCTACTGCTCATCGCGCCGCGCTACTCGATCGATCGGCACGGATTGGCGTTCCTGTTTGGCGCAGTAGCGCTAACCGTCGCCAACGATTCGGGTGCGCTCTTCATCGGTCGCTGGCTCGGTCGCCGTCCGCTCAACCGCGTGTTGTCACCCAACAAGACGATCGAGGGCCTGATCGGTGGCACGCTGGTCACGCTGGTCGTCGCGGTGTTGCTGTTGCCGCGGATCAGTCCGTGGTCGCTGAAGTCGGCCTTCGAGGTCGCCGTGGCGCTCTCGGTCGTCGTGCCACTGGGCGATCTGTTCGAGTCGATGGTGAAGCGCACGTTGGGCGTGAAAGACCTGGGCCGCGTGCTGCCCGGCCACGGCGGCCTGCTGGACCGGATCGACGGCCTGTTGTTCGCCCTGCCCACCGTGTTTTATCTCGTGCACATCCTTAAGTTGGGCTAGTCCGGTGTCCGCGCGTCGAAGGGTGGCGCTCTTGGGCGCTACGGGGTCGATCGGGCTTCAAACACTCGACGTGCTTCGTCGCGAGCCCGACGCCTTCGAACTCGTCTCGATTGCTGCGGGGACTCGGGTCGCCGAGCTTGCCGAGATTGCGGCGGAGTTCGGCGTTCATCGCGTCGGCGTGGCACGGCCCGAGGACTTTGTCGCCGCCCGTGAGCTGCTCGGGAGCCACGTGGAGGTTGTCATCGGCGCTGACGGCTTAGCCGAGCTCGCCAGCGACGCCGACCTCGTGGTCAACGCCGTCGTGGGGTTTGCCGGCTTGCCGGTGACGATGGCCGCGCTAGGCGCGGGACGCGTACTGGCGCTGGCCAACAAGGAGTCATTCATCGCTGCCGCACCGCTGGTGCAGCGAGTGCGCGCGACCCCCGGGGCACAGGTGTTGCCGGTTGATTCCGAGCACTGCGCGATCTATCAATGCCTCGCCGATTCGTCATCTACGCCTGGCCACCCCGACGTCCGACGGCTGCTCCTCACGGCGTCGGGCGGACCTTTTCGCGGTTGGTCCAAGGAACGCTTGGCCACGGTGACGATCCGCGAGGCGCTCCGCCACCCCACCTGGTCGATGGGGCCAAAGATCACCATTGATTCGTCAACGTTGATGAACAAGGGGCTCGAGGTTCTCGAAGCCTCGGCACTCTTTGGCATTGAAGCAGAGCGGATCGAAGTGGTGGTGCACCCTCAATCCATCGTGCACTCGATGGTCGAGTACGTCGACGGCTCCGTCATTGCCCAGATGTCCCAACCCGACATGCGCCTGCCAATCGCGTACTGCCTCGGACGGCCGGTTCGCCTGGACCACGGCTGGGGCGCCCTCGACTTTACGTCAGACCTCTCGTTGAGCTTTGAACCGCCGGATCTCGACGCCTTCGCGGCGATTCCACTCGCCTACGCGGCGGCGCGACGTGGTGGCGCGGCACCGGCGTGGCTTTCGGCGGCCAATGAGGTGGCGGTGGCGTCGTGCCTGCACGGCGAGATTCGATGGGCCGATATCGTGCCCGTTGTGGCTACGGTGATGGACGGTTTTGATGGCGCGCCGCTGGAGACGCTCAACGACCTGGTTTCGCACGACGAAGTGGCGCGCCGGCGTGCTCGCTCGACGATTGCGGAGCTCGCGTGAGCGCATCGCGTTGGTCGGTCCTGCGTTTCGTCGCCGGCCTCGCCGCCGTCGTCACGCTGTTGACGATCTGGGGCGGCTGGGCGTTGCCCGTTGTGATCTTTGCGATTATCGCCATGGTGATTGGCCACGAATTTGGTCACTTCATCACGGCAAAGCGGGCGGGTCTGCTCGTGACCGACTTCTTCGTAGGCTTTGGCCCGGTCGTGTGGGCTACCACGGTTGGCGAGACGCGATACGGGTTGCGCCTGTTGCCGCTGGGCGGCTACGTGAAGGTGCCCGGCATGACGTGGGGCGAGCCGCTGGACGCCGAGCTCGAACGTCGAACGTATCGGGCGGCGTCGTATCCGCGCAAGGTGCTCTTTGCGTCGGCGGGTTCGCTTATGCACATGCTGATGGCGCTCGCCTTGGCGTGGGCGTCACTGACCTTCGTTGGACTACCCTCGGCTAGTCACATCGGGATTGCTAGCTTCACGCACTGGGATGGCTATCGAGAGAACGCGGCGCAGCGAGCCGGACTTCGCGTCGGTGACCGCATCGTTTCCATTGACGGGCGCGCCATTACCGACGCCACCGTGCTCGTGAACCTGGTGCACGATCACACGGGGCGTCGATTAAAAATCGTGGTGGAACGCCACGGACGCGACCTCACGTTGTACGCGACACCAGTCGATGGACGGGACTTGCGAGTTGGCGGTCAGAAATTGGCCGCGGGAGCGAGTCCCGTGGGGTACTTGGGCGTGTCGTTGCAGGACCAGGTCGTCCACGAGTCGTGGTTCGGCGCGATTCCGTCGTCGTTCGCCAAGGTCGGCCAGACCATTGGCCTAGCGGCCAAGGGTATCGTGCACGTCTTCTCGCCCGGTGAGTTCGCGAGCCTGTTCCATCAGGTGACCAATTCGGCCGCGGCGTCGAATCCCACCGCGCAGCTCAATCGGCCTCAGTCGATTGTCGGGGTTGTACGGGTCGCCGTCCAGAGCACCCAACTCGGCGTCGGCGTGCTGCTCGAGATTCTCATGATTGTCAACGTCTTCGTGGGACTCTTGAACATGGTGCCGATGCTCCCGCTCGATGGGGGATACGTGCTGGTGGCCACGTACGAGCGGTTGCGCAGCCGACGAGGACGCCCGTACCACGCTGACGTTAACCGGTTGACGCCGATCGTCTACGCCTTCGCGACCCTGTTGCTCGTCCTGTTCGCGAGCACGCTATACCTCGATATCGTCCACCCCGTGGCCAATCCGTTCCAGTAGCCGTCGCGTTGTCGCGCGAAGCAGGCAGAATGGGTCTATGGACGTAACCGCGAGCCCGCTTGCCCCACGTCGCTCCACGCGCCAAATCACGGTTGGCACTGTCAAGGTCGGGGGCGGTGCGCCGATTTCGGTCCAATCGATGACCACGACCAAGACCGCTGACGTCGAGGGCACGCTCCAACAGATCTACGCGCTCGCTGGCGCTGGGGCTGACATCGTGCGGTGCACGTGCAACGAGCGCGCGGCCGCGGAGGGTCTGGCCCAGATCGTCCCGCGTTCGCCGGTACCGATCATCGCCGACATTCACTTCCACGTGGAGATGGCGCTCGCCGCGCTGGAAGCAGGCGTGCACGGGCTGCGGCTCAACCCGGGCAACCTACGCAAGCCTGAAGAGATCAAACTCGTGGCCAGCGAAGCTCGCGATCGTGGCGTGCCCATTCGCATTGGGGTGAACGCCGGCAGTCTGCACCCCGAGATCTACGAGCGCTTCGGTGGCGCAACGCCCGAGGCGCTCGTCGAGTCGGCGCGACTCGAACTGGCGTACTTCGATGAAGTGGATTTCCACGACGTCAAGATTTCCGTGAAGGCCTCGTCGGTGGCGACCATGATCGCGGCGTACCGCCTCGCGTCGGCGACGTTCGACTACCCCCTGCACCTCGGCGTCACTGAGGCCGGCCCGCTGCCCGGCGGGCTAATCAAGGGTACGGCCGGGATCGCGACGCTGCTCGCCGAAGGCATCGGTGACACGTTGCGCTACTCGCTCACCGCGGAACCCGTTGAAGAGGCCCGAGCCGGTCGCCACTTGCTCGAGGCGCTGGGTCTACGCGAGCGCCGGGGGCTCGACCTGATCGCGTGCCCCAGCTGCGGACGGGCCGAAGTCGACGTCATTCGCGTCGCGAACGAGGCCCAGGCAGCGCTTAGCGCTCTCGACCTGCCGATCCAAGTCGCCGTGATGGGCTGCGTGGTGAACGGTCCGGGCGAAGCGCGCCACGCCGACCTCGGTATCGCGGCGGGCAAGCATCGCGGGCACCTGTTCATCCAGGGCCAAATTGTTCGGGTGGTGCCCGAGGATGAGATGGTCAACGCCCTCGTCGACGAGGCCCAGAAAATCGCGGCCCAGGGAGTCGCCGCCCGTCTCGCCGCTCGCGACGCCTCGGCCGAAGCCGAAGCAGCCGCCGACCGAGCGCTGCTGCTCGACGACCGCGGCGTCGACGCCAACCACGTGAGCGAGCGCATCGAACGAATTCGCCGCGCGGACCGGCCCTGAGGCTTCGCTAGGATTTCGCCACCCCTACCAAGGAGCGTCGTGGCCTCACCGAACACCCTCACCTCGCAGGACGACGACTTTCCTCGCTGGTACCAAGATGTCGTCGCTAAGGCCGAGATGGCCGACAACGGCCCCGTACGCGGGACCATGGTGATCCGACCCTACGGGTACGCGATCTGGGAGCGCATGCAGAGCGAGTTGGACACGCGTATCAAGGCAGCCGGGGCCCAGAACGCGTACTTCCCCCTATTCATTCCCGAGAGCTACTTCGCGCGCGAGGCCGAGCACGTCGAGGGTTTTAGTCCGGAATTGGCGGTCGTGACGCACGCGGGCGGTGCGGATCTGGCCGAGCCAATAGTCGTGCGACCGACCTCAGAGACGGTGATCGGGGAGTTCATGGCGAAGTGGGTCCAGAGCTATCGTGATCTGCCGCTGCTGCTGAACCAGTGGGCGAACGTGGTGCGCTGGGAACTGCGTCCCCGACTCTTTCTTCGCTCGTCAGAATTCTTGTGGCAAGAGGGGCACACTGCCCACGCGTCCTACGACGAGGCCGCGGCGTACGCCCGGCGGATTCATCTTGAGACGTACCACGATTTCATCGTCAACGTGATGGCGGTGCCCGCATACGTCGGCATCAAGCCGCCGCGCGAACGCTTCGCCGGCGCGATCAACTCCTTGACCTGCGAGGCCATGATGCGTGACGGCAAGGCCTTGCAGATGTCGACGAGCCACGAGCTCGGACAGAATTTCGCCCGCGCCTTCGGGATCGTCTTTCAGGGCGAAGATGGTCAATCGGACGTCTGCTACACCACGTCGTGGGGAGCGTCGACCCGGTTGGTTGGCGGCCTCATCATGGCGCACGGC
>JAKBCI010000044.1 GCA_021807965.1 Actinomycetes bacterium | reverse complement strand
TTACGAGCCGTGGCTGTTTCAGACGATGATCGAGGAGCTGTCCGAGGGCGAGCTCGGGATCGGGTTCATCTACTCCCTGCTCGACCAGCTGGCCCATCGTCACGGACTGCGCGACGTCGTCGTCGTTCTCAGCCACGAGTCCTTTGGGACCCAGAGCTTCCGCCTCGGGGGTCGCGCGGTGCCCGCCGCCATGGCGGCCCGCCTCGGCGACCGCGCGGGCGTGCATTGCGAGCCCGACGTCGTGCCGGCGTACGAGGCCGACGCCGTACGTACGGCCTGCCAGCTGGCCCTGTCGCTTCACCTGGCTCGCTTCAGTGCCGGCCACGACCCGCTGACCAACATCGCTAATCGACGAAGCTTCGACGGCGCCCTGCAGGTCGCGGCCGCGCGCAGCGCCCGCTACGGGTGGTCCTTCACGTTGCTACTACTCGACCTCAACGACTTCAAGTCGGTCAATGACCGCGGTGGGCACGCCTTTGGCGACTACCTGCTGCGCCAGTTCGGCTTCGCCTTGCGACGGTCGGTGCGAAACGGCGACACCGCCGCCCGGCTCGGCGGTGACGAGTTCGCCGTCATCTTGTCCAACGCCGAGGCCGCCGAGGCCGCCGGCTTCGTGGAGCGGCTCCGACTGCAGTTGAAGTCGACCAATGACCTCGTGGAGTTCACCGTGGGAGTGGCGTCATCGCCGCGCGACTCTACCGACCCCGCCGAGCTGTACCGTATCGCTGACGCCCGACTCTACGAGAAGAAGGGGATTCGCCACTGATGACCTCGCGGATCGAAGAAGACTTCGAGCTCGAACTGCGCAGCCTGCCGGGCGTGCTGAACGTGTCGGTAACCCGTGGCGAAGGCGGAGGCGTCGACGCCGTCACCCTGCTCGTCTACGGACTCAACACCGCCGAAACCCACGGTGTCGCCTCCCAGATCGCGAGTCTCTACTTTCCCGACGCGACGATCATCGTCGAGGACGCGAACAACGTGCTGACGCCGAACGCCATCGAAACCGCCCGCGTGATGCTCACCCGGGCGAGCTGTGACGTCACCTCCGGCGCGTGCGAAGTCGAGCTGAACCATCGTGGTCGAAGCGGCACCGGGCGATCCCACAGCGGCCCGCTGATCGGCGGCGCGGAGGCGACGCTGCTCGCGCTGCGCGAGCTCGGCTACGACGTGCCGTTCTCGCTCGCCTCGGTGACGAACGTCCCGGCCTCGAAGAACTGGCCGGTGATCGTGACGATGCGGGCGAACGCCGACGGCGCCGAGCGCTACGGCATCGCCCAAGCGGACGACGACGTGGTGGCGGCCGCCAAGGCGACCCTGGACGCGCTCAACCGCTTCCCGATGGCCCAGCGAACCCGGTAGCTCGCTAGCGGTGGAGGAACTCGTGACGAGTGAGCCGTCGCGCCCCACTTCGATCGCTCGGCACGGGTGGGCGTGGCTCAATCGTCCGCTTCGTCCGCTCGAGGCCCTGGCCGGCTGGCTGCTCGCGATCGGCGCTTTCGTCGGGGTGATCGCCCTCTTCGGCGGCGTCACCGAGGGTGACGCCGCGGTCGGGATCTACTCGACGTGGGCGATCGCCCACGGGCAGTTGGCCTGTGCCTATCCGCCGGCGGTCTACTACCACGTACCGCCGATCGCGCGGCCCTATACGTCGATCACGCCCTTCTACCCAGTTTTTTCGGGTCTGCTGGCCGCACTCTTTCGGATCGGACACCAGGTGGCCTTTCCCACGACGGCCCAGCTGGGAACGCACTGCACCAACGCCTACGACGCCATGTACCGCTGGTCGGTGGCGTCTTCCGCTGCGCTGCGCACGATGCGCCTTGGCTACCTGAGTGGCGCCGTCTTGCTCGGTGGCGTCGTCGCGCTGTTGCGCGCGGCCACGGGCGCACGCCGGCTCACCGAACCGGTGACCATGCTCGTGGTCGCGACGTCGGCGCCCGTGATGGCCTGCCTGTTCGAGTTCTACCACCCCCAGGACCTGGTGGCGATGGGGCTCTCGCTCGCGTCGATCGCCGCGGCGCTACGTGGCCGCTGGGTCTGGGCGGGGCTCTTCGTTGGCCTCGCGATCACGACGCACCAGTACGCGCTGCTCGTCGCGGCGCCACTGCTCGTCGTCGCCCCGGCGTCGCGCCGGTGGCGCTTCGTGGGGGCCACGGCGCTCGCCGGGGTGGCCGTCGACCTGCCGTTTCTCATCGCAACATCGGGGCGAGCCTTTCGGGCCGTCGTCATCGGCTCGGGCTTCACGCCCTCCTACGGCGGTACCGTGCTCTGGGAACTTCGCCTGCACGGCGCGCTCTTCTTCCTCGCGACGCGCGTGGCCCCCATCGCCGCCGCGCTCGTGCTCGCCTGGTGGGTTCACGAGCGCCTCGGCGACCGGGTCCTCGAGCCGCTCACCCTGGTGTCGCTGGTGGGCGCGTCGCTCGCGCTACGACTCGTCTTCGAGGAGAACCTGTGGGGCTACTACTTCATGGCGCTCGCCGTGATGGTGATCCTCGTCGAGTCGGTGGCTGGTCGCGTGCGCGGCGTCGTCGTCGCGTGGCTCTTGACCGTAACCCTCGCCTTTGATCCTCTGCCCACCTTCGTCCAGACCAACGCTACGACGCTGGACGTCTACGCCCGGCTCGACCTGCCCAAGATCGTGGTCGGGCTCGCCGCGCTCTACGTGGTGGTCTCGTTGCTGCGCCGACGACGCCCATGGTTCTGGCTGGCCTGGACGGTGTTCGCCGCGTTCGCCTTCGTCCGGTACCCGGTGCTTGACACCTTCGCGCATCACTCGTGGCCGACGTGGCTCTGGCAGACGTTGCTCGTACCGTCAGGCCTCGCGCTCGTAGCGTCGCCGTTGTGGCGACGGATGCGCGAGCCAGTACCGGCGTCCGACGGAGGCCACGACCTCGCCGAGGCGCCGTCGTAGCCACACGTGGTTGCGGCTGGTCGCGTCGATCGGTACGCTGAGGGAACCAGTGAATCGGGGGAAGATCGTCGTGTCGAACGCGCCGGCGTTAACGCTAGAGGGCGCGCTGATCGAGGGGAAGTTCCTCGAGGCGACCGGAACGGCCTTCATGCTTCGTGACGCCTCCGGTCGTGTCGTGGACTGCAATGAGCGCGCCGAGCGGGTCTTTCAGACCTCGCGTGAGGACCTGCTCAGCGACGATCCGCTGCGCATCACCTGGAACCCGGTGCACGAGGACGGATCGCCATTCGGATTCGACGAGCTCCCGACGACGTGGTCGCTGCGAACGGGCGACCCCCTCTACGGCGTCGTGCAGGGCATCGAAGTGCCGAGCGGCGAGCAGCGGTGGTTCAGCGTCAACAGCTACCCGATCATCCGTGACGGCGCCGTCGCCGGCGTGCTGCTCGCGTACCTCGACGCCACCGAGCGCGTTCGCCGGGGCCGATTGGTGTCGCTCCTGCTCGACGTGAACCGACTGAACGGCGAGCCGCTCGGCGCCGACGACGCACTTCGACACCTGTGCGCGTCGATCGTGACGACCGGACAGTTCGCCCTCGCCTGGGTGGGCGTCGCCCAACCGGGGCCCGAAGCGGGCATCGACATCGTCGAGTCCGCGGGGGCGACCGACTATCTCTTCGAGGAGATGGTTTCGTGGTCCAGTTCGCGGTCGAACGGGCTCGGCCCGACGGGGATCGCCGTACGCACGAACGGCACGGTCGTCTCTAACGACCTGTTCAACGTGCCCATGCTGGCGCCGTGGCAAGCGCGGTTAGCCCGTTTCGGCTTCCGATCCTCGATCTGCATCCCGTTTCGCCCCGGCGACGTGCGATCGGTGCTCGTCGTCTACGACCGGCACCGCAACACCTTTGACGAGCTGACCGTCTCGGGGCTGCAGAACGTCGTCGCCGAGGCCGAACGCGTGATCGCGCACGCCAACGCGGCCCGCCAACTCGCCGTGGCGCTCGGCGGGACCTTGACCGCACTCGCCCGGGTGACCGAGGCGCGTGATCCCTACACCGCCGGACACCAATCGCGCGTCGGTTCCCTCGCCGCCGCGATCGCCGTGCGCCTCGGTCTGGAGCCGGGGCTCGTCGAGCGGATCCGCGAGGCGGGGGCCGTGCACGACGTCGGCAAGGTCGCGCTCGCCTCAGAGATCTTGACCAAACCGGGCCGTCTCACTGACCTCGAGTTTCGAATGATGCAGCGTCACCCGACGATCGGCTACGAGATACTCGTGCGGGCGAAGCTGCCCTGGCCGATCCCCGACGTCGCGCACCAGCACCACGAGCGACTGAACGGCTCGGGCTACCCCCAGGGCCTCCTCGGCGACGACATCATCCTGCCGGCGCGGATCGTGGCGGTGGCTGACGTTGTCGAGGCGATGACGAACCACCGTCCCTACCGGCCGGCCGTCGGCCTCGATCAGGCCCTCGACGAGGTGACCACGCGAGCGGGCGAACTCTACGACGCCGAGGTCGTGCGGTGCTGCCTCGAGGTCTTCGCCGACGGATTCGCCTTTTCGACCGAGAGCGACGCATCGCTCTTCATCGTCTAAGGGCCTTGACCAGGTAGAAATGTCACGGTAGGTTGGGGACCGTAGGACCCCGAATGCCATTCGGGTCGCCGTCGTTCACGAGTCGGAGTGACCATGACGCAGTCCGTGAGCCGTTCCAGCCCGCTGCGCTCGCTCGACTACCTCGACGCGTTTCTCGACTCGACCGACGTCGGCTTCGCCTACTTCGACGAGGGGGGTGTCGTGCGCGACTGCAACGACGCGATCGCCCGGCTGCTGCGCACCTCAACGGAGCGGCTGATCGGTGAAAACTTCCGCCATCCTCGCTGGGCACGGCCTCGCGTCGACGACTCACCCTTTTACTTCGACAACCCCCGCGACGTGCGCGCCATCGACTCGACGAAGTCCTACGTCGGCGTCGTCGTGGGCTTCAACTTCTACGACGCGCCTCGACGGTGGCTCTCGGTGAACACCTATCCGGTCGTTCAAGCGGGCGTGCCGAGTGGCGTTATCGTGTCGTTCACCGACGTGACCCGCGAGCGTCATCGTGAGCGGACGCTGCTGCTCTTCAACGAGGTCAGCCGCCTCGCAACGAGCGCCCTCAACGTCGACGAGGCTCTTCAGGGACTCGTCGACGCGCTCGTGGGCGCTGGCGGCTACCGGGTGGCGTGGATCTCATTCGAGATCGACGGTCCGGGTTCCCTCGAAGTGGCCTTTCGGGCCGGCGAAACTAACTTTCTCGACGGAATCGAGTTCTCGAGCGACCCGTCGACCGCGATCGGTGTTGGAGCAACCGGCTCGGCGATGCGCGATCAGCGGGTGCACGTCATGCACGACTTCTTGCACCTGGACGCCATGGCACCGTGGCACGACCGGGGCGCTCGCTACGGAATCGAATCGATCGTGGCCCTCCCACTATCGCTCGGCGATCGGCGAGCCGTCGTCAGTGTGGCCGATCGCGATATCTTCGTGTTCAGCGACGAGGCCGTGCGCGAGCTCGAGGGCCTGCTCGCCGAGGTCGAGACGATCGTTGCCCGGTTGCGTGCGGTGGCGGCGTTGCGCGCGTCGCTCGCGGGCTCAATGGCGGCGATGGCTCGGGTAACCGAGATCCGCGATCCCTACACCGCCGGGCATCAGGCCCGCGTGAGCACGCTGAGCGCCGCGATCGCCGCGCGACTCGGCTTGGACGACGAGACCATCGACCAGATCGCCAAGGGCGCGGCCCTGCACGACCTGGGCAAGATTGCGGTGCCCGCCGAGATCCTGGGTCGACCCGGGCCCCTCAGCTCGCTCGAGTTCGAAGCCGTCCAGCGCCACTGCGACGTGGGCGCCGACATCCTGGAACAGGCCGCGTTGCCGATCGTGTTCGCCGATATCGCCCGCCACCACCACGAGCGTCTCGACGGTTCGGGCTACCCCGAGGGATTGGCGGGCGACGCCGTGTCGATCGCGGCGCGCATAGTCGCGGTCGCCGACGTCGCCGAGGCGATGACCCACCACCGCCCGCACCGGCCCGCCTACAGTGTCGAGCGCGCACTCGACGAGCTGCGGGCCTACGCGGGCGTGCGCTACGACGCCGACGTCGTCGACGCGCTCGCCGCGGTGCTGGCCGCCGGCTACGACGTCGACGCCTGAGGCGCCGACCAGCTCGCGCCGTCGAGCATCGCGGAAGCCTCGGAGGCGGGGACGGCGGGCGAGAAGAGGAAGCCCTGGCTGAGCGTGCACCCCGCGTCGCGTAGGCGCCCGAGCTGGTCGGGCGTCTCGACACCCTCGGCGAGCACCGAGACGCCGAGCTGGTTGCCGAGCGCGATGATGAAACCGACCAGGGCGTCGTTGTAGCCAATGCCGTGGGTGGGGCGCACGAAGGACTGGTCGATCTTCACGAACTCGAGCTGGAGGTGCAAGAGGTAGGCGAGCGAGGAGAGGCCGGCGCCGAACTGATCGAGGGCGACCCCGACGCCGATCTCGCGCAGGGCCGCGATGATCGACGCGGCCGCGTTGGTATCGATCAGCGCCACGCGCTCGGCGACCTCGAGCACGATGCGACCGGGGTCGACGCCGCTCGCGGCGATGGTGCTGGCGACGAGGGGAATGAGCCGGTCGTCGTAGAACTGTCGTGCCGAGAGGTTGATCGACACGTAGGGCGACGGGCGACGCTCGCGGGCCCAGTCGGCGGCGACGCGTGCGGCGTCGCCAATGGCGAGGGCGCCGAGCTCGTGGATGAGGTCGCTCGACTCGGCCAGGGGTAAGAACTCCGCCGGCCCGATGACGCCGCGCGTTGGGTGCAGCCACCGCATCAGCGCCTCGAAGCCGACGACGGTCTCGCCCGCGGCCTCGACAATGGGCTGGTAGTGCATCACGATCTCGCCCGCGGCGAGCGCCCGGCGCAGCTCCTGGAGCTGGTCGAACCGGCCCATCGTGTACTGGCGCATCGGCGGCGCGAAGACCGCGTAACGGCCCCGGCCGAGCCGCTTGGCTTCGTAGAGTGCGAGGTCGGCTTCTTCGACGATCGGCGCGTCGTCGGGGGTCGCTGCTTCAAAGAGCGCGACGCCGACGCTCGCTCGCTGCTCGATCTCGATGCCCATGACGGTGAAGGGCCGCGCCAGGGCGCCGAGCAGGCGCTCGGCGACGTGGCCGGCCTGCTCGGCCTGGTGGATGCCTTCGACGAGGTAGAGGAACTCGTCGCCGCCGTAGCGGCTGAGCGTGTCCGAGGTGCGCGCGACCTCCTCGAGCCGGCGCGCCACCGCGACGAGGAGCTGGTCGCCGATGAGGTGCCCGTGGGTGTCATTCACGATCTTGAAGTCGTCGAGGTCGAGCATCAAGACGGCGCCGTAACCGCCCTGGCGAGCGATCTTGGCGCGCGTCTGGGTGAGCCGGTCCTCGATCAGGTTCCGGTTGGCGAGGCCCGTCAGGGGATCGTGCAGCGCCTGATGGGCGAGCTGGGCAGTGAGCTGGCGCTCCTCGGTAATGTCGCGCTCGCTGATCACGCTGTAGAGCAGCTGGCCGTCGTCGTCGTAGGCGGCGGCTCGGGCCACCTCGACGACGATGACGCGGCCGTCGCGGTGGAGGTAGCGCTTCACGTAACGTTCGTGGCTCGCTCGGTGCTCGCGCACGCGCTCGTGGGACTGCTCGGTGACCCCGACGTCGAGGGGGTACGTGAAGTGGGCCGAGTCCCGGCCGACGAGCTCGTCGAGCGATCGGCCGATCAGCTCGCAGAACGCGGTGTTCGCCGCGACGATGCAGTCATTCGCGTCAGCGAAGATCATCGGGGACATGGAGTTCTGAAAGGCCAACTGGAACTTGGTCGCCGACTCGTCACGCTCGGTCTCGAGGCGCCGCAGCGGCCCGAGGTCGCGCACCGCGGCGAGCGTCAGGTGCCGCTCGTCGTCCGCGATGCTCGACAGGGCGATGTCGACGTGCACCCGATGTCCGTCTCGGTGCACGAAGGCGAGGTTGAGGTGGCTGCCGTGGCCGCGGCTCGCGCCGCGACGGGTGAAGGCGGCCGCCAGCGCCTCGTGGGCGATCTGGGATTCGTCGGGGACCAAACGTTCGATCGTGGCGCCGAGCAGTTCGTCGGCGCGGTAGCCGGACAGCTGGCAGATCGCCTCGTTGACCGCGGTGATGCGACCGGCGTCGTCGACGACGAGCACCCCGTCGGGCATCGCGTCGAGCAGATACTGCCAGGCCTCGCTCTGGTCTGTGAAGTGGATCACGCCGCGCCCTTGCTGGTTATCACGTCCCTCGAGATTCGGTACCGTGACGATCGTAGTCCGGTTACCTGCGCGGGCTCGGGTCGGGGCGAGCGAGATGGCGCCCTCGCGTCAGTTGTCCAGGCGATCGAGGAAGGCGTCGACGGCGCGGTTCCAGGTGGCGGGGACCTCGTAGTAGGGCGAGTGGCCTGCGCCGAGGATCTCGACGATGCGCGCGTCGGGCACGAGATCGCCGACCGCTCGCATCGTCGCCGGCGCGAATATTTGGTCGTGGTCGCCGACGATCAACAGCATCGGCATCGCGAGCCGTGCCGCGTCCGCAGCACCGTAGGTCGTCGCCCGCAGCCGGCCCAGGACTACGGTCGCGTCGGCGCTGCCCATCTGGCCCAGTGACTGGTAGAGGTGCGCGAGCTCGGGCGAGTGCCGGCTGAAGTCCTCCCCGAGGGCGGGGTGGGCGCCGAGCACGTCTCCCTCGGCGGCGCGAAACTGCGCCTTGGCCAAACCCGCCGCGACGGCCTCGGTCACCAGACCCCCGATCGAGTCAGCGAGCACCAGCGAGCGGGCGAGCTCGGGTCGCTCGAGCGCGGCGCCGACGATCGTCCAACCCCCCATCGACTGGCCGACGAGGTCGGCGCGCTCGATCCCCACCTCGTCGAGGATTGCGAGGAGATCGCCGACGGCGACGAGGGGTCCGGTCTGGTCGCCGACGTCGCTCGAGCGGCCGTAGCCGCGGTGGTCCCACGTGAGGACCGCACGGTCACGGGCGAAGTGCGCAACCTGTTGGAACCACACCGCGTGGTTGCCACCGGCGCCGTGACAGAGCACGAGCGGGGTGCGCTCGCCCTCGCCGACGACCTCGTAGAAGAGGCGCTCGCCGTCACGTTCGACGTACCCGGTGCGTCGCGCGAGCGTGGGCGCCGGTGGGGGTGGTGCCGGTGGGCAGTAGGCGACGCACTGCATCTCGACGCGCGCGCCCAGGGCGAGCTC
>JAKBCI010000043.1 GCA_021807965.1 Actinomycetes bacterium | reverse complement strand
CGACGCGTTCGTGACCTTGATGGACCGGGCCAGTCGACGGTACCCGCGGCTTCGTGGAATCGACGACGGCTTCGTAGTGCGCCCGCCGGACCTGCTGGCGGGTGTGACGCCCGCGGCACTGGCGCTCGCGTACCTGCGCGGCGTCGAGGACAAGCCCGTCGCCATCGTGCCGCTGCACCACGTCACCGTCGACGCGGTGACCGTGGCCGAAACGGTCGCGTCGCTCGCCGAGCGGTTGCCCGCTCTGGGACGACTCTCGTTTCGCTCACTCACGGATGGGCTCGAGACGCGCATTGAGATCATCGTTCATTTCCTCGCGCTGCTCGAACTGTGCAAGCTCGGTCACGTCACGCTCGGCCAGGGGCGCACGTTCGGCGAGGTCGAGATCGAGTGGGTGGTGGGCGATCGTCGCGTGGCGATAGAAAGCGTGGAGACCTATGAGGGCTGAGCACTCGTTGGAGCAGATTCTCGAGGCGATGCTGACCGTCGCGATCGAGCCCGTTTCTGCCGAAGAGCTGGCGGACGTCGTCGAACGCGACGTCACCGAGGTTCGCGAAGCGCTGGAAGCGCTGCGAACGGCGTTCGAGCGCGAGCGGCGCGGCTTCGTGGTCGCCGAATTGGCGAGTGGCTGGGTGCTGCAGTCCTCACCGGACGTCGCCCATTGGGTGGCGCGATTCGCGAACCGTGACGTGTCGCACCGACTCAGTTCGGCCGCCCTGGAGACTCTCGCCATCATCGCCTATCGCCAGCCCATCTCGCGCGCCCAGATCACTGCCCTGCGCGGGGTAAACGTCGACGGCGTTACTCGACTCTTGGAACAGCGCGGTTACATCGAAGAGCGTGGGCGAACGACCGGACCCGGCCAGTCGATCCTGTACGGCACCACCGAGCTGTTCCTCGATCGGCTAGGCCTGGCTCGACTCGACCAGCTGGCGCCAATCGAGGAGTTCATGGCGCCGGTCTCGCTCGCTGACGAGCTGGAGGAGCGCCTGCGCGAGGGCGCGACCGCCCGGGAGGCCTAGTTGGACGGAGAGCGACTCCAGAAGGCGCTCGCGCGCGCCGGCTACGGATCCCGTCGCGCCTGTGAGCTGCTGATAAGCGAGGGACGAGTCACGATAGATGGGCGAACCGCCGAGCTGGGCAACCGCGTCGACGTTTCGACCAGCGTCATCTGCGTTGACGGCGCCCTCGCCGCCACGGTCCAACAGACGGTGTACTTCCTGCTCAATAAGCCCGACGGTGTGGTGACCACGGCATCAGATCCCCACGGACGCACGACGGTCCTCGACATCGTCGAATCCCCCGTACGGATATTTCCCGTTGGACGCCTCGACATGAACACCGAGGGACTGCTCATCTTGACCAACGACGGGCGCCTGGCGCATCTGCTGACTCACCCGAGTTCACACGTGGCCAAGGAGTACCTCGTACGGGTTGACGGTGATCCGTCGCCAGGGGCCATTCGGCGGCTGCGCGAGGGCGTCGAGCTCGACGACGGCATCACGAGTCCCGCCCAGGTCAGCCGGGTGAGTGAGGGACTCTTGCGGATCGTCATCCACGAGGGGCGTAACCGCCAGGTGCGTCGAATGTGCGCGGCGGTGGGCCACGACGTCACGCGTCTCGTGCGCACGCGGATCGGCCCCCTGCACGACGCGACGTTGGCGCCGGGCGCCTATCGCCAGCTCTCGATCGCCGAAGTCCGGCGTTTGCTCGAGGCCGTTGGCTTGACCGACGAGATCGCATCTACGATGCCTGCATGACTTCGCCGATGATTCGGGCTCTGCGTGGCGCAACGACGTGCGCCGCCGACACGCCGGCCGCGATCGCCGACGCTACCCAGGAACTGTTGACCTCGATGATGGCGCGCAACGAACTAGCCCACGATGACGTGGTCAGCGTGATCTTGACCACGACACCGGATCTCACGTCGGCCTTCCCGGCCACCGCGGCGCGCGCCGTTGGCTTCGGCGACATCCCGCTGTTGTGCGCGAGCGAGATCAACGTTCCCGGTTCCATGCCCAAGTGCATCCGCGTGCTGCTGCACGCCTACGTCAGCGTGTCGCGTGACGAGATTCATCACGTCTATCTCCGCGACGCGCGAACGCTGCGTGATGATCTCCCGGAGTAGTCGCCGCGCGCACGTCGTCGGGCTCGGTCTGATCGGGGCTTCGGTGGCTCGGGCGTTGGTCGCCCGCGACTGGACGGTTACCGGCAGCGATCACGATCCCGATACGGTGCGCCGCGCGGTCGAACTCGGGATCATCAGCGGCGACGCGCGAGACGAACCACCGGAACTGGCCGTGGTGGCTACCCCAGCGGGCGCGGTCGCCGGGGTAGCGCGTGACCTGCTCGAGCGCTGGCGCGATCCCGACTTGATCGTCACCGACGTCGCGGGCGTGAAGTCGAGCGTTAGCGCCACGGTGAGCGATCCTCGTTTCATCGGGGGCCACCCCATGGCGGGCTCGGAGCAGCGCGGCCTCCAGGCCTCACGCGCCGACCTCTTCCAGGACTGCACGTGGGTCCTAACGCCCACGCGAGCCACCGGCGCTGCGCACTACAGCCGGCTGCACGGCATTCTGCGCGATCTCGGCGCCACGGTGGTTGCCGTCAGCCCCGAGGACCACGATCGACTGGTCGCCCTCGCCAGTCACGTGCCGCACCTGCTCGCGGGGGCACTGATGAACGAAGCCGCCCTCGCGGCCCAGTCTGACGCGGTCTTACTGCAACTGGCGGCCGGGGGCTTTCGCGATATGACGCGAATCGCCGCGGGCGATCCCGCGATCTGGCCCGACGTGCTATTCGAAAATCGTGCGGCGGTCATCCAGACCCTGCACTCGCTCGAGGACCGACTCGCGACGCTTCGCCGCGCCCTCGCCGACGATCGACGCGACCTCATCGGCACGGCGTTGCAGTCGGCCTCGCTCGCTCGCCACCAGCTGCCCGGGCGCGCCCTCAGCGCCGACCGCCTCGCCTACCTGCGAGTTGGCGTGACCGACCGGCCCGGCGTGCTAGCCGAGGTGACGGTCGCGGCCTCGGATCGCGCCATCAATATCTTCGACATCGAGATTGCCCACGGCATCGAGGGTCGCGGCGGCACCTTGCTGCTGGCCGTGGACGCCGAACAGGCCGCGCGGTTCCTCGACGTTCTGAGCGATATGGGTTTCTCCGTTACGCTCGATCGCTGATGACCGCTACCGTAGTGACGCCGAGGCCACGACTGCGTGGCGTGGCGCGCGTGCCGGGCGACAAGAGCGCCTCACACCGGGCGCTGCTGCTCAGCGCGCTCGCGGACGGGTCGAGCCGTCTCGGGGGACTTTCCCAGGGTGACGACGTCAGGGCCACGCGATCCATCATCGAGCAGCTCGGTGCCACGTGGCGCGTCGAGGACGACGTGCTGGTGGTGACCGGTCCCGCCGGGGGATTGCTGGCGTCGTCCCGAGCGCTCGATTGTGGCAACTCGGGCACCACGATGCGCCTGGTTGCCGGGGTCGTGGCGGGAGTGAGTGGCAGTCACGAGTTGGTCGGCGACGCGTCGTTGTCTACACGTCCGATGGATCGGGTGGCGGTGCCGCTGCGGATGATGGGGGCGATCGTCGAAGGTCACGGGACGCGAATCACTGCGCCGCTACGGATCACCGGACGGGCGTTGCGAGGCATCTCCTACGAGGTTCCCGTCCCCAGTGCACAGGTGAAGTCGGCGATTCTTCTCGCCGGCCTCTCGGCCGTGGGCGATACGGTCGTTCACGAACGGCTACGCACGCGGACGACCACCGAGGTGATGCTCGCTCGAGCGGGTGTCACGGTTGAAACCGTCGACGTGAGCGCGGGTCGGCGCGTCACCCTGCACCCCGGCCGGGTCCGAGCGACCGAGTGGCGGGTACCGGGCGATCCCTCCCAGTCGGCGTTCTTCGCCGTGCTGGGAGCGATTCATCCCGACGCCGAGATCGAGGTGGCGTCCATCGACGACGCGCCGGAGCGGATCGGCTTCGTGCACGTGTTGCGACGCATGGGCGCGAACGTGACGCTGGCGAGCGATTCGCTCGGCGCGACGCTGCGCGCCAGTCGTTCAACGCTGCGCGCCACGACCATCGAGTCAAGTGAGATTCCCTCGGTCGACGAGGTCCCGGCGCTCACCGTTGCCGCGGCCGCGGCCGAAGGCGTAACGGTCTTTCGCTCGATGGCCGAGTTGCGGGTGAAGGAGTCCGATCGTCTCGCCGGCGCGGTCGCGCTGGCGCGCTCCCTCGGCGCGAGATCGTGGGCCGACGGTGACGACTTCTTCGTCGACGGCGTCGGCGACGCGAGCCGCTTTGCGAGCTTCACCTACGCCGCGACCTTGGATCATCGCATGGTGATGGCGGCGGCCATTGCCGGCGCGGCGGGGCATGGTTGCGAGATCGAAGACAGTGAGACGGTGTCGACAAGCTTCCCATCGTTCTTTGACGAGTTAGCGCAACTAACGTGAGTACCGACGTCGTAGCCATTGACGGTCCGGCGGGTTCGGGCAAGTCGACCGTTGCGCGCGCACTGGCCGCCGCGCTCAACTGGTCGTTTCTGGATACGGGCGCCATGTATCGCGCCGTGACCAGCGAGGTCCTGTACCGCGGGGTGGATCCAGAGGACGTCGACGCGGTTGCCCAGGTCGCGCGCGCCGTAGTCATTGCTACCGAGCCCCGCGTATTGGTCGACGGTCGCGACGTGGGCGATCAACTCCGTGACGCGGCCGTGAATCAAGCCGTTTCCGCGGTGGCGGCGAATCCCGCCGTTCGCGCGGCGATGGTCGAGCGTCAGCGCGCGTGGGTGGCCGCGCAACCCGGGGGGGCCGTCGTCGAGGGCCGCGACATCGCTACGGTCGTCTTTCCGTCGGCGTCGCTCAAGGTGTTTCTTACCGCGTCACTGGGCGAACGAGCGCGCCGGCGGGGCGACGAGGGGCTCTCCTCGATCGCTCGGCGCGACGACGCCGATCGCGAGCGGGCCGCGTCGCCACTGCGACGAGCCCGCGACGCCATCGAGATTGACACGACCGACCGAAGCATCGATGACGTAGTGAAGGAGATCATCACGTGCCTGAAGACGCCGATCTGATTCTCAACCCCAACAAGACGCCGCTCTACCGATTCGCGGCGGCGCTGCTCACGACGTTGTCGTGGCTACTCTTTCGCCCCCGCGTGCGCGGGGCGGCGAACATACCGACGTCCGGGCCGGTTCTCATTGCCCCGATTCACCGCTCCAACGTTGACTTCGTCTTTACGCTGTTCATCTCGCCGCGCAAAGTATTCTTCATGGCCAAACAAGAGCTCTTCCCCGTGCCAATCCTCGGTACCGCGTTACGCCACGTCGGGGCGTTCCCCGTGGCGCGAGGTACGGCCGATCGCGAGTCGCTCCACCTGGCCGAAGAGGTGCTGCGACGAGGCGAGGCGCTGATTCTCTTCCCCGAGGGCACGCGACGCGAAGGACGCCACGTCGATGCCTTGCGCGACGGAGCCATGTTCGTTGCGGCACGCACCGGTGCGTCGGTCGTACCCGTCGGGATCGCCGGCAGCGACCGGGCGATGCCGGCCGGCGCGAAGCTGCCGCGCTTCGCGCGCGTCCGCGTGGTCGTGGGCGAAGCGATTGAACCGCCCGCCAGCACGGGTCGGATCCCGAGGTCCCAGATCGCGGCGAAGACCGAGGAACTTCGCAGTCGCCTGGAGGCGGTGTACCACGAGGCCCTAGCCTGGCGCTAGCGCTCGCGCCACCACGTCGCGAACACTACGCGGGTGTAGCGCAGACCAAAAAGCCAGTTCGAGCCTTTTTTCGTCGTGCCCGACCGGCGCGGGTGCCACACCGTCGCGACCTCGGCCGATCGCCAGCCCCGCTTAAGGCACGTGATAAGCAGCTCGGCCGTCTGGTACTGGTCCTGGCGTAACCGATCAATGACGTCGGCCAACATGGTCACTCGAAGAGCGCGGTACCCCGTCGAGGTGTCCGTCAGGTTCGCGCCGGTCATCCGATTCATGATGAACGAGAAGAACCGTACGCCGGTTTTGCGGAAGCGGTCCGTCGTCTCGTCGACGCCGAGGCGACGTGACGCGACCACAAAATCCGCCTCGTCAGCGAGCAGTGGTGCGAGCACGTCACCCATCTCGCCGGGGTCATTCTGGCCATCGGCGTCGAGCGTGACGATGAAGTCGACCGCGTGCTCGATGCAGTAGCGATACGAAACCTGCAGCGCCACGCCGTGACCAAGGTTGACGGGGAACTCAATGACCTTCACGCCGGGGTAGGCGCGCGCTATCGCCGCGGTCCTATCCTCACCCCCGTCCACCACCACCAGCGTGGTGTACGCCCGACCATTGATCGTCGCGGGCATCTGGTCCAGCACGGACGCGATGTTGCCTTCTTCCTCGTACGCGCAGATCGAGGCAACGATCGACTCGGGTGAGAACCCGGGGTAGTCGAGCTCGAACTGACTCATGGCCTGCGTGATGGCGTACGTCCGCAACTTCGACAGACGTCGGGATTCGAGGTCGTGCTTGGCCATCTCTTCTCTCTCTTCGAGGTACCGTACGCTAGTTCGTTCGCTTCGCGACACGTGGCCGCCGACGTGAGCGGCGCCTCGAAATACTACTCCGCCCGTCGCGGGTTGCCCGCCGGCGCTCAGCGACGCTGGCGAGTGCTCGCCGATAGTACCTGCGCGGCCGTTGACGCGCGGTCCGCGTCGCCGTCGAAACCTGACGTCGTGGGGGAGGCGGTCACCAGATCGAGCAGGGCGCTGAGCGTCCGCAGTATCTCGCGCAACTCCGGAGGCGGTGGGAAGTACTCGTCCTCGACGGTCTCGGCGTGGACGTCGACGCCGTCGAGGGGGTTTAGCACGTCCAGCACTTCGTTCACGATGGACTCGGGTGCCGATGCACCCGCGGTGACCGCGACCGTGCCCACCAGATCGTCGGGGAGCTCCGTCGCGTCATTGACGCGCAGCACCCGCGGACATCCCGCGGACCGGGCCACCTCGGTGAGCGCCACCGTGTTGGATGAATTGGGCGAGCCAATCACCACCACGGCGTCAGCATCGCCCGCGATGGCGCGCAACGCCGCCTGCCGATTGGTCGTGGCGAAGCAGAGGTCACTCCGGTTGGGCATCCATACGTCGGGAAACCGCGCCGTCGCCTCGTCTCGCACGTCGCGCCATTCGTCGAGGCTGAGCGTGGTCTGACTGAGCAGCGCCAGCGGTCCCTCGATATCGCCGAGTTCGTCCAGATCCTCGACCGACTGGATGAGATGCACCGACTCTGGAGCCACCGCCATCGTGCCTACCGCCTCCTCGTGACCGTCGTGGCCTACGTAGAGGATGGTGTACCCCTTGCGAGCGCGAACCTTGAGTTCGTGGTGCACCTTGGTGACGAGGGGACATACGGCGTCGACGACCGTCGCGCCGGAGCCACGCGCCGCGTCGATCACCGACGGCGCCGAGCCGTGCGCGCTGAGCATGATCGGTGCCCCGAGCGGCACCTCCGCGACGTCGTCTACGAACGTGACGCCGAGGGAGCGAAAGTGATCGACCACGAATCGGTTGTGCACGATCTCGTGGTAGCAGTAAACCGGCGGGGCGAAAACCCGCGTCATCCAGTCAAGGGCCTTGATCGCCTTCTCGACGCCGGCACAGAAACCCCGCGGCGCGGCGAGCACTACGCGATCAACGGACACGGCGTCAGCCTAGTGAGACCCGTGCGGACCTACGCGGGGCGGTCGAGGCGACGGGTAGCGCCAGTAGGCTGGTCTAGTGTCCACGGTCCGCATCGCCGCAATTTCGCGCGATTCGCCGGCCGCGACGAGCGGTCTGCAAATCGGCGACGAACTGATTAGCGTCAACGGACGCGCGGCAACCGACATCATCGAATACCAGCAGCTCATTGATGGCCCCACCGTGTCGATTGTGGTGCAGCGAACCGGCGAAGCCCTCCAGCGCAAGTTCGACGTCCACAAGCAGGCCGGTGAGCCCCTCGGACTGTCGATTGACTCGGCGGTATTCGACCGAATCCGTACCTGTGACAATCACTGCTCCTTCTGCTTCATCTACCAGCTGCCCAAGGGCATGCGCCGTTCCTTGTACGTCAAGGACGACGACTTTCGTCTCTCCTTTCTCTACGGCAACTACACGACACTGACGAGGTTTACGGAGTTCGATCTGGAGCGAGTCGTGGACGAGGGACTCTCACCGCTCTACGTGTCGGTTCACACCACTGACCCGGAGCTGCGGGCCGCGATGCTGCGCAACCCGCGCGGGGCGACCAGTCTGCGCTGGCTACGAGAGCTGTTGACGGCCAACGTCGTCGTGCACGTACAGATTGTCGTCTGTCCGGGCGTCAACGACCGCTCGCACCTCGAAGCGACCATGCAGGACATTCTGACGCAGTACCCACGCGCGGCGTCAGTCGCGGTGGTGCCGGTGGGCGTGAGCGAGTTTTCCATGGAGGCGACTATGCGTCCGCACCGGCGTACGGAGGCGCGCCACGTCATCGAACTCGTCGAGCGTTACCGTAAACTCGCGCGGGAAACCCTCGGGCGATCGCTGTTCTACGCCAGTGACGAGTTCTACTTAGTCGCCGGTGCGCCGCCGCCGCCGTCGGACTTCTACGAGAGCCTCGACGAAGCCGAGAACGGCATCGGCATGGTAGCGGCCTTCCGGTCGAGTTTCGTTACTCGCGCCACCATGGCGACGCTCGGCAGCGGCTTCTTCCAATCGGTCGACGGAGCACCAGCCTGGGGGTATCGAGCGCCACGTGCCGAGGTGAGCAGCGGCCTGCAAGGTGGACCGGTGTACCTGATGACCGGGGAGTACGCGGCCCCACTGCTACGCGAGTTGCTCGACGAGCACGGTTTCGACAGCGTCAACGTGGTGGCCGTCAAAAATAGGTACTTCGGTGGCAATATCAAGGTGACTGGCCTGTTGACTGGACAGGACCTCAGTCGCGCCCTCGACGCGTTGCCGACCGACGCCACGTACCTCGTGCCTGACGTCTGCCTGTCCGAGGGTCGCTTTCTTGACGGTCTGGAGCTGGACGACCTGCCCCGGCCCGTGACCGTCGTCGCGACGACGGGTCGGGATCTGCGCGAGACGCTCGAGCGAGTGGTGCGCTACGAACTGGCGACGTCGTGAAGCGACCACAGGTCGTCATCGTGGGACGCCCCAACGTTGGTAAGAGCTCGCTGGTGAACCGTCTGGCCGGTCGTCGCCTCGCCGTCGTCGAAGAGCACCGCGGGGTGACGAGGGATCGCAAGACGTTTCCGGTCGAGTGGCGA
>JAKBCI010000042.1 GCA_021807965.1 Actinomycetes bacterium | reverse complement strand
GCGCCACGGGTCGAGCGGTCTTCGTCGCGCTGCCGCTGTTTCGCCCCGAGCACCGCGACGCTTTCGGTCTGACGCGGGTGTGGGCAGTGCTCGTGGATCCCGACGTCGCGCTCGATCGCCTCACGCGGCTGCGCGGTCTCACGCCGAATGACGCGCGCGCGCGCGTGGCGTCCCAGATGTCCAACGACGAACGAGCCGACCTGGTCGATGAGGAGATCTGGAACGAGGGAACCGTGGACGAGCTCCACCATCGGATTGACGCGCTGCTCGCGCAAGCGGGTCTGGCGTGAACGAGTTTCGTGTCGAGTCGCCGTTTCGCCCGTCGGGCGATCAACCCCAGGCGATCGAGACGCTCGCGCGCGGGGTGCAAGACGGGCTGCGCTACCAGACCCTCGAGGGAATCACCGGTAGCGGCAAGACCGCAACCATCGCGTGGTTGGTCGAGCGAGTGCAGCGTCCGACGCTCATCTTGGAGCCCAACAAGTCGCTCGCCGCGCAACTCGCTTCGGAGCTGCGCGACATGCTGCCGCACAATCGCGTCGAGTTCTTCGTCTCCTACTACGACTACTACCAACCCGAAGCGTACATACCGCGTACGGATACGTTCATCGAAAAGGACAGCTCGATCAACGAGGAGATCGATCGGCTGCGTCACGCGGCCACCTCATCGCTCCTGACCCACCGCGACACGATCGTCGTGGCGTCGGTATCGTGCATTTACGGACTCGGCAACCCCCTCGAGTACCGGGAGCGGATGCTGGCCCTGACCCGCGGCGAGTCGGTTGAGCAGCGAGCGCTGCTACGACGCCTGGTCGAGATGCAGTACCACCGCAACGAGACCGTACTGGAACGCGGGACCTTCCGGATGAAGGGCGACACGCTGGAGATTCAGCCGGCGTACAGTAACGAAGCGGTGCGCGTCTCGTTCTTCTTTGACGAGATCGAGTCGATCACGTTCTTCAATCCGCTGACCCAAGAGTTGCGAGGGACCGTGGACGAGGTCACGTTGTTCGCGGCGACTCACTACGCGACGAGTTCCGAGACGCTGCATCGGGCGACGCGATCCATCGAGGTAGAGCTCCACGAACAGCTGGCCCGATTCGACAGCGCGGGCAAGCTCCTGGAAGCGCAGCGCCTGCGCTCGCGCACCGAGCACGATCTGGAAATGCTCGAGCAGACGGGTGTCTGCTCGGGTATCGAGAACTACTCCGCGCACCTGGACGGTCGACGACCGGGCGAGCGACCCTATACGCTGCTCGACTACTTCCCCGACGACTACCTCGTCGTCGTCGACGAGTCCCACGTGGCGGTTCCCCAAGTACGCGGGCAGTACGCCGGCGACCGCTCGCGCAAGGAGACACTCGTCGAGCACGGCTTTCGTCTGCCGAGCGCGCTCGACAACCGCCCGCTCAACTTCGAGGAGTTCATTGACCTGGTTCCCCAGATGGTCTTCGTCTCGGCCACCCCGGGCCCGTTCGAGTACGAGGTGAGTGACCAGATCGCCGAGCAGGTGATCCGCCCCACGGGTCTGGTCGACCCGCTGGTGCACGTCGTGCCCACGCGTAATCAAGTCGACGACCTGCGCGCTCGGCTCGACGAGGTGATCGCGCGCGGTGAGCGAACCCTGGTCACGACGCTGACTAAGCGCATGGCCGAAGATCTCACGACGTTCTTGACCAAGGCGGGCTACCGCGTGCAGTACCTGCACAGTGACATCGACACGATCCAGCGGATCGAGATTCTGCGTTCGCTGCGATTGGGCGAGTTCGACGTTCTCGTCGGGATCAATTTGCTTCGCGAGGGCCTCGACCTGCCCGAAGTATCCCTCGTCGCCATCCTGGACGCCGATAAGGAGGGCTTTCTACGTTCGCGCAGCGCGTTGATCCAAACGATTGGCCGGGCCGCGCGAAACGCCAACGGTACGGCGGTGTTGTACGCGGATCGCCTGACGGATTCCATGCGCGACGCGATCTCGCTGACCGAACGCCGCCGGCAGCGCCAGATCGCGTACAACCTGGAGCACGGCATCGAGCCTCAGACGGTGACCAAGAACGTGGCTGACATCCTCAATCGGCTGCGCAGTGACGCGGGACCGAACCGCGCAGGGCGAGACCTGAGCGATCGCGTGGAGGGCTCACTGCCCGACGACCTCTCGCGCGAAATCGCCCGTGTAGAGAACGCCATGCTCGAGGCGGCGCGCGACCTGCGCTTCGAGGAGGCGGCCGCGCTGCGCGACCTCCTGCATAGCCTCGAGCGCCAGGGCGTGGACCAGTCGATGTTCGAGCCCCAGGCTGACGGGTAGCCGGTAGATTCACGACATGCCGCAGTCGATCCGCGTTCAGGGCGCGCGAGTACACAATCTAAAGAACCTCGCGGTGGAGATACCCCGCGATCGGCTGGTGGTGTTCACCGGGCTGTCGGGATCTGGGAAATCGTCACTCGCCTTCGACACGATCTACGCCGAGGGCCAGCGACGCTACGTAGAGAGCCTGTCCGCCTACGCGCGTCAGTTCCTGGGCCAGATGGACAAGCCGGACGTGGACTTCATCGAGGGCCTGTCGCCGTCGATCTCCATCGACCAGAAGACCGCGTCGCGTAACCCGCGCTCCACGGTCGGCACGATCACCGAGATTCACGACTACCTACGCCTGCTCTTCGCGCGCATCGGCGTGCCGCATTGCCCGAACTGCGGGCGACCGGTAACGCGCCAGACCCCCCAGCAGATTGTGGACCTGATTCTTGGCGGCACGCCCAACGAGCGATTCATGGTTCTCGCGACCGTCGTCGACGGACGAAAGGGCGAGTACAGCGCGCTACTGGACGACCTCAGCGCGCAGGGCTTCTCACGGGTTCGCGTTGACGGGACCATCGTCGAGCTCGAGCGGCGCGACGAGGTGAATTTGGCGCGCTACGAGCAGCACACCATTGACGTGGTCTTGGACCGGTTGACGGTTAAGGCGACCAACCGCCAACGGCTGACCGAGTCCGTCGAGTCGGCGCTCGCGCTCACCAAGGGGGTCGTGTCCGTTCTCTACGCCGATCAGGACGAGCCCGTTCGTTACTCCGAGAAGTTGGCCTGCGCGGACTGCGGCATCAGCTTTAACGAGCTGGCGCCACGGGACTTTTCCTTCAATTCGCCCTATGGCGCCTGTTCGGTCTGCACGGGTCTCGGCACGAGGTTCGAAGTCGACCCCGAGCTGGTGGTGCCCGATCCGACCCGGTCACTGGCCGACGGTGCGCTCGCGCCGTGGTCCGGCCAGCGCTTCAAGTACTTCGAACGTCTGATCGAGGGCATCGCCCAGCTCGGGGGCTTCGACGTGGCAACGCCGTGGAACAAATTACGGGCGAAGGATCGCAAGCTCGTGCTCTACGGCGTGGACAAGAAGGCGGTACCGGTACGCTTTCGCAATCGCTACGGACGCGTGCGGACCTACGAGACCACTTACAACGGCATCGTGGAGTGGCTCGAGCGCAAGCGCAGCGAAGCTGACGGCGACTGGTCGCGCGAGCAGGCCGAGCAGTACATGCGCGAAGTCGAGTGCACGGCGTGTCGGGGCCAACGGCTAAAACCCGAGGTTCTCGCCGTGCGGGTGGGAGAGCGCAGCATCGCCGAGGTGAGCGCCATGACGATCGACGAAGCAATCGACTTCTTCGCGCACGTGCGGCTCTCGGATCGCGACGAGACGATCGCGCACCAGGTTGTGAAGGAGATCCGCGAGCGCCTGACCTTCTTGCTGGACGTCGGACTGGACTACCTAACCCTTAGTCGCGCGTCGGCAACCCTGTCGGGCGGCGAGGCGCAACGCATACGGCTCGCCTCCCAGATCGGCAGCTACCTGGTTGGTGTCCTCTACGTCCTCGACGAGCCCTCGATCGGACTGCACCAGCGTGACAACCAGCGGCTCATCGCCACCCTGGAACGTCTGCGCGACCTCGGCAATTCGGTAATCGTCGTCGAGCACGACGAAGAGACGATCCGTTCGGCGGACTTCATTGTCGACATCGGGCCCGGTGCGGGGGAGTTCGGCGGGCGCGTCGTCCACGCCGGCAGCTACGTCGACTTGCTCGAGAATGACGCGTCGATTACCGGGCAGTACCTGTCGGGACGTCGGTCGATCGCGGTGCCGAGCGAGCGTCGTCGCGGCGACGGCAACCGCCTCGTCGTCAAAGGAGCGCGCGCCAACAACCTGCGCGACGTGACGGTAGCGATCCCGCTGGGCACCTTCGTGGCGGTGACGGGCGTGTCGGGGTCGGGCAAATCAACACTCATCAACGCGATTTTGCTCAACGCGCTCGAGCGTCGCATCAACGGCGCGAAGACGACAGCCGCCGCCCACGACGCGATCGTGGGCATCGAGCACCTCGACAAGGTAGTGGCGGTGAACCAGCAGCCCATCGGTCGAACGCCCCGGTCGAACCCGGCCACGTACACCGGCGTCTTTGACAAGATCCGCAAGCTCTTCGCGGAGACCTCGGAGGCGAAGGTCCGGGGATACCTTCCGGGGCGGTTCTCCTTCAACGTGAAGGGGGGACGCTGCGAGACGTGCGCCGGGGACGGAACACTCAAGATCGAGATGCACTTCTTGCCCGACGTCTACGTGAACTGCGAAGTCTGCGGCGGCGCTCGGTACAATCGCGAGACCCTAGAGATCCTCTATCGAGGCAAATCGATCAGCGACGTGCTCAACATGCCGGTGGACGAGGCCCGCACGTTCTTCGAGCGCCAGCCGTCGATCCTGCGCCACATCCAGAGCCTCGCCGACGTGGGACTCGGCTACGTGCGCTTGGGCCAGCCGGCCCCGACGCTCTCGGGCGGCGAGGCCCAACGAGTGAAGTTGGCGGCGGAGCTCGCTCGGCGACCAACCGGTCACACGTTCTACGTCTTGGACGAGCCGACGACCGGTCTGCACTTCGATGACGTGCACCGCCTGCTCGACGTCCTGCATCGCCTAGTGGATCAGGGAAACACGGTCGTGGTGATCGAGCACAATCTCGACGTGATCAAGACCGCCGACTGGATCATCGATCTCGGACCCGAAGGTGGGCGCCGCGGCGGCCTGGTGGTCGGCGAAGGGACTCCCGAGACGATCGCGGCGCTCGACAGCGCGACGGGCACGGTGCTGCGGGGGGCTCTCGAGGCCGCGGCGCAGCTGTGCTGACCAAGCCGGGCTCGATACCGCGCGCGAGCGGCTGCTATCTCTTTCGAAACGACCGCGGTGGCGTCATCTACGTCGGCAAGGCCCGCTCGCTCGCGCAGCGTCTGAGCAACTACTTCCAACGACGTGAGGCCCTCGATCCCAAGACGCAGGCGCTGATGGAGGAGGCCGCGAGCGTGGAGTGGATCGTCACGCCCTCCGAGGTCGACGCGCTGATCCTGGAGAACGAGCTGATCAAGGAGAACCAGCCCCGCTACAACCTCCGTCTGAAGGATGACAAGTCCTACCCCTACGTCGCCCTGGACGCGCGTACGCCGTTTCCGGTTCCTTACGTCACGCGAGCTCAGCACGTTCGCGGCGTGCGGTACTTCGGTCCGGTCGCCGACGTCGGGGCGTTGCGGGCCACCATGGATGAGCTGTTGCAGGTGTATCCGCTGCGCACGTGTTCGCGCCACAAGTTCGACTACCAACAGCGGATCGGCCGACCGTGCCTGCTCTTCGACATCGGCAAGTGCAGCGGACCGTGCGTCGGGGCAATTGACCCCGAGGGGTACGCCGCCCTCGTGGCCTCGTGGGCGGCGTTCTTCGAGGGCAACGTGAAGCCCCTGCGCCGGGCCCTTGAGGCGCAGATGGACGCCGCCGCGCAGCGACAACACTACGAAGCGGCGGCGCGACTGCGCGATGGACTCGCGGCGCTCGCTCGGGCGGCGCAGGCCCAGACCATCGTGCTCGACGATCACTCGAATCTCGACGTTGTCGCAGTGCGCGTCGACGGGGGGCGGGCTGGCGTGGTGCGCTTTCGTGTTCGTCGGGGCCGGATCATCGGGCGTGAGGTGAAATTTGTTGATCGCTCACTCGATGAGTCACCGGCCGAGGTGCTCGAAGCCGCCGCGTCGACGCTCTACCGTGACGCCGGGGACGTACCTCGCGAGATCATCGTCAGCGACGGCGCGGCCTCGCCGCTGGTCCGGGACTTTCTCGCGGGTATTCGGGGGGCGCCGGTGGTGGTGTCGGTTCCCCAGCGTGGGCGCCGAAGGCGCGTGCTCGACCTCGCCACGACTGACGCCGACGCCGTGATGATGCGCGACAGCCACCGGCGAGAGCACGACTACAACGTGCGGTCGCGAGCGCTCCAGGAGATTGGCAGCGCGATGGGACTCGCGAGGCCACCTTTTCGAATTGAGTGCTTCGACATGAGTCACCTGCAGGGAACGAACTACGTCGGTTCGATGGTGGTGTTCGAGGACGCCCTCGCCAAGAAGGGTGACTACCGCCGATTCCACGTGCGCGAGACTCTGGGCAACGACGACGTGGGTGCGATGTACGAGGTGGTGCGCCGACGGCTCAGTCACTGGGATGAGGAGTCGAGCGGAACCTTTCGTCGGCCGGATCTGATCATCGTGGACGGGGGATTACCCCAACTGCACGCGGCACAGCGCGCCGCCGCTGCCGCGGGCGTTACCGACGTGGAGCTAGCCGCATTGGCGAAGCGTGAGGAGCTCCTCTACCGGCCCGGCACGTCGAGCCCCATAGTGCTCGAGCGCGGTTCGGAGTCGTTGTACCTCGTGCAACGCATCCGTGACGAGGCGCACCGGTTCGCGATTACCTTTCACCGTTCTAAGCGTGGCCGTGCCATGGTGGCGTCATCGCTCGAGGGCGTCGCCGGCCTCGGTGCGCGTCGCCGCGAACGGCTCTTGGCCGAGGTCGGATCGCTCGAGGCCCTTCGGGGCCAGTCCCTCGAGGAGCTGCTCGCCCGATCGTGGCTGCCCGACGAGGTAGCCCGGAGCCTCTACGATCATCTACGGGCGCCGACGCCCCGGCGAGCGTCCAAGGAGATGGTCGACGATGAGTGAGATCGTGCTGGTGACCGGTATGTCGGGCGCCGGTCGTTCGACGGTGTCCGCGGCCCTCGAGGATCTCGGCTGGTTCGTCATCGACAACCTGCCGCTCGAACTGGTCGTGCGAGTGGGCGAACTAGCGACGGCGGGGAACCTCGACTACGCGGGCGTCGCCTTCGTAGTGGGACGCAGTGGCCACGTCCAGCCCGAGTCCTTGCTGGGAGTCGAAGAGGAGCTGCGTCGACGGTACGGCGGCGCGAAGATTCTGTTCCTCGACGCTCCCGACGACGTGTTGATACACCGCTACGAGGGCAACCGCCGTCGTCATCCCTACCCGGGTTCCACGCTGGCCACGTCCATCGCGAGCGAGCGAGCATCCTTGCAATCCATACGAGACGCCGCGGACCTGGTTATCGACACGGGTTCGATCAACACGAACCAGCTGCGCGCTCGCATCGTGGAGGCCTTCGCCACGCTGGACCACGGCGCGCTTCGCGTGTCGCTGGTCACCTTCGGCTACGCCAACGGTATTCCGCGCGACGTCGACCTGGTCTTCGATTGTCGATTTTTGCCCAATCCCCACTGGATCGACGATCTACGGCCGTTGAGCGGGCTCGACGAGCCGGTGTCACGTTACGTCCTGGGCCACGAGCCAGCCCAGCGCTTCGTGGACGACGTGGTGAACATGCTGTCGTGGCAGATTCCGGAGTTCGCCAAAGAGGGCAAGTCGTACCTCTCCGTGGCGATCGGCTGTACGGGGGGACGCCACCGATCCGTCGCTATCGCTGAGGAGATTCGTCTCCGGCTCGCCATCGCCAACCCGGTCCACCATCGCGACCTCGTACGATGAAGGCCGTCGCGATTGGCGGCGGCCACGGCACCGCGGTGTCGCTGCGGGCGCTGCGGACCCTTACGAACGAGGTCACCGGAGTCGTGTCCGTAGCCGACGACGGCGGATCGACCGGGCGCCTGCGGGCGATGCTCAACGTCGCGGCGGTGGGGGACCTGCGTAAGTGCCTCGGCGCCCTGGCCGACCCGGACAATCCGTTGACCCGCTCCTTCGAACACCGCTTCACGCTCGGCGAGCTAGCCGGACACGCCGTTGGCAACCTCTTGCTCGTCGGCCTGGTGGACGCGACGGGTGACCTCGAGGAGTCAGTGCTCGCCGTGGCCCAGGTCATGGGCGTCACCGGCTCCATCATCCCCGCCAGCACCGAAGGCGTTGTGTTGTGCGCCACGACCGAAGAAGGCGATACCCGTGGACAGAGCGCGATCGCCGGGTCGGCGACGATTCGGCGCATTCGCATCGATCCCGCGAACGCGGCGGCGCCGATTCGCGCGGTGGAGGCGATCGAGCGCGCCGACGTGGTGGTGATTGGTCCAGGGTCGCTCTTCACGAGCGTGCTCGCGGCCGCCGTCGTACCGGGCATCACCCAGGCCATCGCCGGCACGTCGGCGCGGGTCGTTTACGTGGCTAATCTGCACCCGCAGATTCCCGAGACGAGTCGGTATCGTCTCCAAGACCACGTCGACGCGCTGATCCGACACGGGGTGGTGCCCGACGTAATACTCGTCGACGATCGCGGTCCCTACGGGCACGAACCGAGCACGCTTCCCACGATCGTGACGCGCCTGTCGAGGCCCAATGGCCTCGCACACGATGTGCAACACTTGTCTGACGCCATTAGTGCCGCACTCGACTAGCCCCCCGGCGTCAGAGAAGGAGACTGTCATGCCCGTTCGTGTCGCGATCAACGGTTTTGGCCGTATCGGTCGAGGGTACCTGCGCGCGTCGCTCGCGAACCCGGCCATTGAGGTCGTGGGTCTGAATGACTTGACCTCGCCCGAGGTCAACGCCCACCTGCTCAAGTACGACTCGACGCAGGGTCGCCTCGACCGGTCCGTCGCGGTCAGTGAGGGTGGCATGACGGTTGGTGATCACCTCGTACGAGTCTTCGCCGAGCGCGATCCGTCTCAGTTGGCGTGGCGCGAGCTAGACGTTGACGTGGTCATTGAATCGACGGGACGGTTCACCACGCGCGACGCTGCGGCCGTCCACCTCACGGCGGGGGCTCGCAAGGTCATCATCTCCGCGCCCGCGGGCGACGCCGATGCGACGTTCGTCATGGGCGTCAACGACGCCAGCTACGACGACGCTAGCCACCACGTCATTTCCAACGCCTCGTGCACGACCAACTGCTTCGTGCCCATGGTGAAGGTCCTTGACGACGCCGTCGGGGTGCGCAGTGGACTCATGACGACGGTGCACGCCTACACCAACGATCAGAACCTCTTGGACGTCGCGCACAAGGACCTGCGGCGAGCTCGCGCCGCGGCGGTGAACATCGTGCCGTCCTCGACGGGCGCGGCTCGGGCGACGAGTCTGGTACTGGCGTCAGACAAGTGTTGCACATCGTGT
>JAKBCI010000001.1:11771-40216 GCA_021807965.1 Actinomycetes bacterium | reverse complement strand
GGTCCATCCATTCGGCGAGCTCGAGTCGAACCTCGAGCACCGAGAGCTCGCTCAGTCCCTTACGCGCCACAATCGCCTGACGCAAGAACTGGATCACCGACACACCACCGATGGCTTCGGGGTACTGGAAGGCGAGAAAGACGCCGTGCCGAGCTCGCTCGTCGGGAGGCCACGCCGTAATGTCCTCACCGCTCAAGAGCACCTGACCGTCGGTGACGCGATAGCCCGGGTGGCCCATGATCACGCTGGCGAGCGTCGACTTGCCGGCGCCGTTGGGACCCATGAGCGCGTGTACTTCACCGGCGTACACCTTCAAATCGACACCGCGAAGGATGACGGTATCGTCGGCCGTAGCGTGGACGTTGCGAAGTTCTAGGAGGGGCTCGGCCACAAGGCGAGCCTACCGCCCTCGTCGACCAACGCTGCCGCTCACCAGCCGCGCGCGATCCAGTCGACACGGTGGGGTCGCTCGGTGCCCACCGTGGTCGGCGCACCGTGGCCGGGCCACACGATCACGTCGTCGTCGCAGGTCCCCATGATCCGTTCGTCGATCGATCGGATGATGGTTGGAAAGTCACCGCCGGGGTACGACGTGGCGCCGGGCCCCCCGGGGAACAGCGTGTCGCCACTGAACAGAATCGGTGCGCCTTCGAGGCGGAAACAGACTGACCCCGGAGTGTGACCCGGCGTGTGCACGGTTCGCAGGCGTAGATGGCCGACTTCGACCACGTGGTCGTCGGTGAGCGTCTGGTCGAAGCTGGGGTAGAGCGCGGCGTCGCCGGGGTGGACCCACACCGGGTAGCCCCACTGACGAAGGCCGTCAATCGCTCCGACGTGATCGGCGTGGCCGTGGGTCTCCAGCACCAGCCGTACCCCCAGCTCGACGGCGAGCTCGCGCAGTCGAGGTGCGTCGTCGGCGGCGTCGATGAGCACGCCGTTCTCGGTTCGTCGACACCGCAGCACGTAGACGTTGTTGGCCAGCGGGCCAACGACCACTCGGTGAATCTCGGCGGCGGCGTCACTCCAGACCAGTTCGGCGTTCGACACACCTTCAGAATGCCACGCGCGGGGGGCGAGCGCATTGGCTAACCTCGCAGGTGCGCCGGTTTACTGAACGGTAGGAATCGAGGGTGAGGATGAACTTCGGCTTTACGCAAGAGCAAGAAGAGCTGCGCACGATGGTCCGGCGGTTCTTGAACGACAAGTCGCCCGAATCCGAAGTTCGCCGGCTCATGGCGACCGAGGAAGGCTACGACCCCGCGGTGTGGCGCCAGATGGCCGAGGAGCTCGCGTTGCAGGGGCTCGGCATCCCCGAGGAGTATGGCGGACAGGGTTTCGGACCGGTCGAGCTGTACGTCGTCTTCGAGGAGATGGGCGCGGCGCTGCTCTGCGCGCCGTATTTCTCAACGGTGGCGCTCGCGGTGAACGCGGTACTGCACGTGGGCAGCGAAGCGGACCGCGCCGCGTATCTTCCCGCGATGGCCTCTGGCGACACCATCGCGACGCTCGCCATAACCGATGACGCCGGCCAGTGGGACCTTTCCTCGACGGCCACGACCGCATCGAAGGCGTCAGACGGCTGGGTGCTCAACGGCGTGCACAGTTACGTTACCGACGGCTCCGTTGCGTCGTTGATCTTTGTTCCGGCGATGACCAATGCCGGTTTGTCGCTCTTTGCGGTGCCCGGCGACGGTCCGGGCGTGCAACGTGCGGCGCTGGCCACGATGGACCAGACGCGCAAGCAGAGCCGAATCGTGCTCACCGACGCGCCGGGTTCGCTCGTCGGCGTCGACGGCGGCGCCCTCGAAGGGCTCGAGACGACGTTGCGAATCGCCGCGGCGGCACTCGCGGCCGAACAGGTCGGCGGTGCGCAGCGCGTGCTCGACGACTCCGTGGCCTACGCGAAGAGTCGGGTGCAGTTCGGACGCCCCATCGGATCGTTCCAGGCGATCAAGCACAAGTGCGCCGACATGCTCTTGGACGTCGAGTCAGCAAAGTCGGCGGCGTACTACGCGGCCTGGGCGTCCCAGGAGTTGAATGACGAGCTGCCGGTGGCCGCGAGCCTCGCCAAGTCCTTCTGCTCGGAGGCGTACTTTCACTGCGCGGCCGAGAACATCCAGATTCACGGAGGGATCGGCTTCACGTGGGAGCACTCGGCCCATCTCTATTTCAAGCGCGCCAAGAGCTCCGAACTCTTCCTGGGGGATCCCGCCTACCATCGCGAGTTGCTCGCTCAGCGTCTGGGCATCTAGCCGCGTGCTCGCCCACGAGCAGCTCGAGAGTGGCGAGTCGATCCTGGATCTGCGCGTGGCGACGTCCGGTACGCGCCCGACGGCTGGCCACGTTCTCGTTCTCGTGCACGGACTACCTCGCGCGGCGGGCATGGGCCGTCAGGCCGCCGGCCTGCTGCCCGAGTTGGCCGAGCACCTGGCGTCAGAATCGGGGTGGATCGTCGTTACCGGTACGCTGTCGGGCGTCGGTGGTAGCACGGGTACGTTCTCGGCGTCGCAGTGGCGCGATGATCTCCAGCGAATCCTGGCGCGAGTCGGCCAGGACGACGGTCGGATCTCCTTGGCCGGTTTTGGATTCGGCGGCTCACTCGCTCTCGCGGTAGCGGCGCGTGACGAGCGCGTTCGCGGGGTCGCCACGTTCGCCGCGCCGGCGCACATGGAGGCGTGGTGCGGACCGGCACCGGCCTTTCGACAGTGGATCATTGGTGCGGGCGTGGTCGGCGACGAGCGCCACCTACTGGGCGCCGATGAGCTACGGGCCGACGTGCTGGAAATTGACCCACTGGCCGCCATCGCCACGCTGCCGCCGCGCCGCCTGCTGATCGGACACGGTACCGATGACCTGGAGGTCCCGACCAGCGACGCGCGCGATCTGCTGAACGCGGCCGATGGACGCGCCGAGCTGCGCCTCATCCAGGGGGCGGGTCACCAGCTACGCGCCGACCCACGCATGGTTGCGACGTTGCTCGGTTGGCTGGACCGACACCGCTAGGGGACCTGCGCTAACGAATCGTCAATCGCGCGGCGGATGTCGCGCGCTGCCCCTCTCGGATCCGGCGCGTCGGTGATTGCTCGAACGACGACGAAGTGGCGAAGTCCCGCTCGCACGAGTGACGCGACGTTGGAAGCGCTAACTCCCCCAGTAACGAAGACTGGTTGTTCGCTGCGCCGGGTGCAGTCGACCGCGTACTCGAGTCCGGTTCCTGGTCGACCTGGCTTGGTCGGCGTCGCGACGAGCGCCCCGGCGCTGCGGTAGGTAGTCGCCTGGCTGAGCGCGCGTGTGAACTCTGCGGGATTGTGCGTCGAAAGTCCGACGATAGCCTATGGACCCATCACGGCTCGACAGTGGTGTACCGTTGCGTCCTCTTGTCCCACGTGCACGCCGTCGGCGCCGGTCTCGAGCGCGAGAACCGGTGAATCATTGACGATGAAGGGAACTCCGAAGTCACGACAGATGGCGGCCATCAACGTGGCGGAGGCGCGCAGGTGGTCATCGTCGAGCACCTTGTCTCGCAGCTGCACGATGTCGACACCACCGCGAAGGACCGAGGGTAAGAACGTCGCCATGTCGGGGCGGTGATTGACGCAGAGGTACAGGCGGCGATCGGCGATAGTGAACACGCCACCACTGTAAAAGTTTGCGTACGAGGAACGACGAAGGTCGGCGACTGGGGCAGAATGGACCCGTGCAGATTCCCGCGAAGGCCGAGTACGCCATACGGGCCCTGTTGACCCTCGCTGCGAGCTCTCACTCGGTGAGCGCCGAACACCTGGCCGCCGAGCAGGAGCTACCCGCCAAGTTCCTCGGGGCAATCCTCTCCGACCTGCGCCGCGGCGGACTGGTCACCAGCCAACGTGGACCCGAAGGTGGATTTCGCCTGGCGCGCGACGCGGACACGATCATGATTGCCGACATCTTGCGGGTGGTGAGCGGCCCGATGGCGGGCGTGCGCGGCATGCGCCCCGAGACCCTCAACTACGGCGGTGAAGCGACGCACTTGCGCGACGTGTGGGTGGCGGTGCGTGCCGCGCTGCGCGAAGTCCTCGAACACGTCACGCTAGGCCAAGTGTTGCGCGGCGACTTGCCGTCGGCCGTCACTCGATTCACGAACGACGCCGATGCGTGGATCACCAGAAAACTGTGACCCGCATCTTTACCGACGGAGCCTGTCGAGGCAACCCGGGCCCCGGCGGTTGGGCGTGGGCTGCGGCGCGGGACCGGTACGCGAGCGGCGCCGAAGGACACACCACCAACCAGCGCATGGAGTTGCGGGCGGTTCTTGAGGCGCTGCGGTCAACGCCCGATGGTGACGTGGAGATCGTCAGCGACTCGTCGTACGTGGTGAAATGTTTTAACGATCAGTGGTACGTGGGTTGGCTACGCCGCGGGTGGAGGAACTCACAGGGCCAGCCCGTGGCTAACCGTGACATCTGGGAGCCGCTCTTCGATTTGGCCCTACGCGGTGGTCGCTCGATTGTCTTTTCCTGGGTGAAGGGACACTCGGGGGACCCGATGAACGAGTTTGTCGACGCGCTGGCGACTACCGCCGCCGATCGTCAGCGAGGTGCCCAAGCCTGACGCCGTGACGCGTCGGCTGGCGGCCGATAAACATTAGGATTCCCTTGGTCTACGAGACCAGTGAATGAAGGGACGGGACCGTGGCGGACGATGCCCACCAGTTTGATGTCGTGATCATTGGGGGTGGCCCCGGCGGCTACGCTGCCGCGCTCTACGGCGCATCAGCGGGCCTGAATATCGCGCTGGTCGAGCGAGACAAGGTCGGTGGCACGTGCTTGCATCGGGGCTGCGTGCCGGCCAAGGAGTTCTTGGAGACCGCACACGTGCGTCGCACCATTGAACACGCGAGCGCGTTCGGTGTCCAAGCCGGTGCGGTGACCGTCGACTTCTCGGTTAGCCAGCGTCGCAAGAACGACGTGGTTGACAAGCTGCACAAGGGCCTAACCGGTCTCCTGAAGGGCCGCAAGGTGACGATTTTCGAAGGTACGGCGCGACTCGACGCTGACCTGACGGTGCGCGTCCTTGACGGTGCTGACGCTGGGACGAACCTGCGAGGAGCCAACGTGATCCTGGCGGCTGGATCGGTGCCGCGCACGCTGCCCGGCTTCGAGGTGGACGGCGCGATCGTGCAGACGTCTGACGAATTTTTGGACCTGTCGAGCCTGCCGACTACCGCCGCGGTGATTGGTGGTGGTGCCATTGGCTGTGAATTCGCGTCAATGCTCGCCGACATGGGCACCCGAGTCACGGTTCTCGAAAGCCTGCCGACCATCCTCATGGGTTGCGACAGTGAAGTCGTAAGCGTGGTGCAGCGCAGCTTCAAGAAGCGCGGCATCGACGTGCGCGCCGGGGTGGCCGTGACGGGGCATACGCCGAAGAAGGGCACGACCACCGTGCACGTTGAGGGCGGCGATGACGTTGTCGTCGATCTGGTGGTTCTGGCCGTTGGACGACGGCCCCGAAGCGAAGAACTGCTCGGCGAGGGGACCGGCGTTGAGATCAACGATCGTGGCTTCGTGGTGGCCGACGCGACCATGCGAACGGCGAATCCGCACGTGTACGCGGTCGGCGACATCGTCGCCAATACGCCCCAGCTAGCCCACGTCGGCTTCGCGGAAGCGATCGTGGCGATCAAGACGATCCTCGGTGAACCAGCGATCCCCGTTGATTACGACCGCGTGCCGTGGGCCATTTACTCCAATCCCGAGGTGGCGTTTGTTGGTTTGACCGAGGCGGCAGCGAAGGAACGTGGTTACGACGTGGTGGTGAAGAAGGACCCCTTCGGTGGCAATAGTCGCGCTCAAATCATCGGGGAGACTGACGGCGTGGTGAAGGTCATCGCCGAGAAACGCACCGACGGGACCGCGGGCCAGATCCTGGGCGTTCACATGGCCGGGCCGTGGGTAACCGAGCAGCTCGGTGCGGCGTACTACGCCGTCAACTGGGAGGCCACCGCCGAAGAAGCCGCCGCCCTAATCCAACCGCATCCCTCGCTATCTGAGACCTTCGGCGAGACGTTGATCGCGCTCGCGGGTAGGGGGCTCCACGTTGGCTGACGTGACGCTGCCGTCGCTCGGCGAGTCGGTGACCGAGGGAATCATCACCCGATGGTTCAAGCAGGTCGGCGACGTCGTTGCGCGTGATGAGGCGCTCTTCGAGGTGTCGACCGACAAGGTGGATTCGGAGATGCCCTCGCCCGCCGCCGGCGTGCTGACCTCGATTCTCGCCGCGGAGGGCGATACCGTGCAGACGGGCTCACGTGTCGCGATTATTGACGAGGACGCGGTTGCCGGCCAAGGTTCCGCGACCAGCGTGGCGGCCCCGCCAGCGACCTCGTCGACCAGCGTGGCACCGGCACCGGTACCGAGTACGACGCCTTCTCCCTCGACGCCCCTGCCGTTGACGTCGTCGAGCAGCTCGGCGTTCGTCGGTGTCGTCATGTCGCCAGTGGTTCGCCGCATACTCGCCGACGGCGGCGTCGAGCCGGGCACGGTCCGCGGATCGGGCCCCGGTGGTGCGATTACGCGACGAGATGCTGAACGGGCGGTGGCGAACGGCCCAACCGACGACGTCGTGGTGCCACTTTCCAACGGCCTGCGCCGGATGGGCCAGCACATGACGCTCTCAACGCAGAGTACACCGCACGGCTTCGTGGCGGTCGAGGTCGACGCCTCGATATTCGATCAATTGGACGTACTCGGTCGAGTGACTCGCGACGGTGTTCCCATCTCCGACGAGGTGGTGGTGGGGCTCGCGGCCGTTCGGGCACTCGGTGAATTTGAGTTCCTGAACGCTACGTTCGCCGGCGATGAACTGGTGGTTCACCGAACCGTCAATCTCGGTTTCATGCGTGAGGTGCATCGCGACGGCATGCTGGTACCCGTCGTGCACGCCGCCGCCGGCCTGACGTTGCGGGCGCTCGCTCGTCGGGTGGACGAACTAGAGGATCGAGTGTTGACTCGTCAGTTGACCGCCGACGATCTCATGGGTGGGACGTTTACGCTGGTTGGTCCCACCGGAACCCATGCACTGTGGTCACAGCCCATCATCATCCAGCCCCAAGTCGCTGTTCTGTCGATGGGCGCCGTTCGTCGGACCGCGGTGGTCGTAGACAGTGGTGACGATCGACCAGCGATAGGTGCGGGCTGGCGCGTCATCTTGGGCCTGTCATTCGACCACCGCGTCTGTGAGCCGTTCACCGCCACGAGCTACCTTGAGCGGGTGGGCGAACTGCTCGCCGGTCTCGACCTCGACAGCGAGCGCTGAGTGTTGCGCCGTCGTCACCTCGGACGCGTCACGTTTCGAGAGGCCAACGACTTCCAGCGGTCTATCCTCGACTCGCGCGACGACTACGTGCTGGTGATGGAGCATCCCCCCACCTACACCATGGGTATCCGCACGCAACCCGGCCACTTTCTGGTGCCGCCGGGATCGCTCGACGCGGACGTGGTCGACGCCGACCGGGGCGGCGACGTGACGTACCACGGGCCGGGTCAGGTCGTCGCGTGGGCGGTGGTTACCGTGGCCGATGATCCGTCCGCCGGTCGCGAGCACGTGCGCCGTCTAGAGGACGCGGTCATCGCTACGGCCACCCACTTCGATACGACGGGCGAACTTGGCCGCGTTGGCCGCTTGGAGGGTTACCCCGGCGTCTGGGCAAGGCTCGATGGTCAACCGGCCAAGATTGCGGCCGTCGGCGTACGGACGGAACGGAATCAGGCGGGCTTGCGCCGCACCCTGCACGGCGTGGCGCTCAACGTTGACGTCGACTTGGCCGGGTTCGCGGCCATCGTGCCGTGCGGCATCCCGGACAAGCCGGTGGCGTCGCTGCGATCACTGGGGGTGGTCGTCTCGCCGGCGCAGGTGGAGGCTCACCTGGGTGAGCAGCTCGACCGGCTCCTGGGGGGGCCGGGACCCGTCGCCGCCGTTGATCGCGGGGGGGACGTGTCTCGTGGCGAGCGCGCCCTCATCCGTCGATTGCGCCACGCGGGCGTCGATCCCGACGCGGGCGTCGCCCTGCGCGATCGCAAGCCGTCGTGGCTGCGCGTCGAGGCGCGTATGGGTTCGCGCTACCAATCACTGCGACAGCTCACCGAGGATCTTCGACTGGTCACCGTGTGTGAGGAGGCGGGCTGTCCCAACATCTACGAGTGTTGGGCGTCGGGCACGGCGACGTTTATGGTCAACGGTGAACGCTGTACGCGAGCTTGCGGTTTCTGTCTGATCGATACTCGCAAACCCCTCGCGCTCGATCCGACCGAGCCGGACCGAGTCGCCGAGGCTGTCGTACGCCTCGGACTTCGCCACGCGGTAGTCACGTGCGTAGCCCGAGACGATCTGGCGGACGGCGGCGCGGCGGCGATCGCCGCGACGGTAGTGGCCATTCGCGAGCGCTCGCCAGGAACGGCGGTTGAGGTTCTGATCAGCGATCTCAAAGGCGACGCCTCGTCGCTGCAGCTCGTGCTCGACGTACGCCCCGACGTCGTCAACCACAACCTGGAGACGGTGGCCCGGCTCCAGCGAGCCGTGCGCCCGAGCGCGGGCTACCTGCGATCACTGACGGTGCTGGCGCGCGCCCGCGCACAAGGTTTAACGACGAAGTCTGGTCTCATGGTCGGGTTAGGCGAGACGCCTGCCGAAGTCGAAGAGGCGCTCGCTGATCTCGCGAGCGTCGGCGTCGCCATCGTGACGATTGGCCAGTACGTGCGCCCCAGCGTCGATCACGTGCCAGTGGCTCGGTGGTGGGAGCCCGGCGAGTTCGACGAATTGGCTCGGATCGGACGGCAACTAGGGATTGGGCACGTCCAGGCGTCACCGCTCACCCGTTCGAGCTACCACGCGGGCGAGGCACTGGTGGCGGCGACGCCAGTTGGCGTGCCGGTCCGACGTTAGTCCTGATCATTAGGGTTTGTAGTGCGTAGAGCGATTGTTGCGAGCACGTTGGCGCGTTGCGTGCTAGAGCTTGAATCAGTGAGCGACCCCGAGACGAAGGTGGGCGCTGTGACTGAATGGGGGGGGAATGAAACGGAATGGGATCAGCAGGGTTGTTCGGGCCAGCGCGCTGGGCATTGCGCTCTCGCTCGGAGCGGCCGCGGTGCCCGTGGGAGCCGGAGCGAGCGAGATCATCTCGGCCAGTCCTAGTCAATTTTGCTCTACACTGCTCTCGTTTCATCCCAAGGCACCGACGAACTCGATGAACTGGACGGGGTACCGCGTTTGGGCCAAGTCAGTGCTACCGACTTTCGAGAAGCTCGCCGCCACCGCCCCGAACGCCGGGACCAAGGAATTGATGAATCAGTTAGTGGCCCTCTTGAAGTTCGACGCCTCCGCGAAGAACCTGCAGGGATACGCCACGTACTGGCGCACGCACATAACGCACTGGGAGCACGACTGGCAGCAGTTCGCCCTCGCGGACATTTCCTGCGTGAAGTAGCTGTGTCGGCCCTGCGCCGGACCTGAGTCAGTAGTACGCCGAGGTGTTAGCCACCGAGGGTGTGGTCACCCCCGCGGGTCCGCTGGCGAAGCGTGAGAAGACGTTGATCGTGGCCCGTCGCAGGACCGGCGTCACGGTGGGCAGTGGTGCTGGCACCCAAAAGTTACCCAACTTAGGAGCGTCGGAGAGGTCGAAGACCCAATGGCCGGTTCCGCTGGCGAACACGCCACCCTGGCCACGCTCGGCCACGTACGTGACGTCGCTCACGCCGCCGCCGACGAGGGAGTGGCCGAGGATCTCCACATTCGGCGGATTGGTCGTTGCCGGATCGTAGTGGTTGAACTCGCCGCCGAGCGCACCGGAGAGGGTCGTGCCGTCGTGCACACCGGTGCCTCGCCACAGCCACGACGTCGAATCGACCACCGTGAGTGATCCGGTGCCGTCGACCCCGCCGTAGATGGATCCGGTGAACGTGCTTTCGGGCAAGTCCGACGGGTACTGGCTCCAGTTAACCGTGGCCGAGCGCCGGGTCGGTCGCCGTGATCGGGTCGGCCGTCGATCGGTAGTTGATCATGAGCCGATCAGGGCCATTCACCCCTGACTCGAAACGAATCTTGCGGTAGCAGAAGTTGGCGCCGAAGAACGCCACGTTGACGCCGCGGATCACCGCCCGAGTGACTGCTGTGCGCATGGCGGGCGAGTAGTACTCGTCGTGGCCCAACGACAGCAGCGCCCGATGACGGGGGAGGAGTTGGCCGCGCTGGTGCAGGTCAATATCGGTCCAGTACGTCAAGTCGAGGGCCAGCTGTTCGGCGAGAAAGAGGAGGGGAAACTCGTTGCCGACGAAGTCGGCCGCTCCGTTGGCGAAGACGCGGTCGTAGGGTCGGTTGAACGAGACGCGGACGGCTCGGTTGGCGTCGCTGATGGGTACGGCGCCAACGGGCGAGGTCTGTCGATAGAGGCTGAAGCCGCCCCACGTGTTGTAGGCCTGCCACGTCGTCACGGCGCTCAGATAGACGAAGGTGGCCCGTGACGAATCATCGCGCACGAGAAGCGGAATGAACCGGAATTCGTGGGCCGTGTTCTCGAGTCGAACGAGGTACTGCCCCGGCAGGTATCGATGGTCGAGGCGGAGGCGAAATGATGTGGGCCAGTGGCAGTCCACGGTTCCGTACTGATCGGGCGCCGGTATGGGGCGTCGGGCACCGTGAAGATCGGTTCGCGCCTCGATGAGGCGTGCGCCGAGACCCTGGTAGTAGCCCATGCGGAACACCGAAATCGAGTACGTCGGTGATGGCGTGCTGACGAAGAACGAGACCGTGCCGCCGACGTTGACGCTCGTCGCGTCGGCGTAGCCCTCGAGCTCGCCCGCGGGAGCCGCGACGCCGCGCAGCCACGAGCCATCCCCCGGTTTGGCGTTCTCGCGTCGGACCCACTCGGCGCGTGCGCGGTCGGGTATCGCGCCGCCCGCCGTGGTTGTTGTCGCGGAGGCGTCGGCTGACTCGCCTAGGACGAGACCGCTGACGGCGAGTGCGACCCCGCGAAGCAACGCGCGACGGGAGGGGGAGAACGTCACGCGTCAACCATAGGCTCTCACGGGGCGTCTCGCCGATCGCGTGACGTCACCGCGGCGTCAGGCAATGAAGTATTTCGCTGACGGATGGTGGCAGATGATGGCGTCCGTCGTCTGTTCGGGGTGCAGCTGGAAGCCATCAGATACGCTCACGCCGATTCGCTCGGCACCGAGGAGCGTCGCGACTTTGGCGTTGTCCGCGAGATTCGGGCACGCCGGATAGCCCCACGAGTAGCGACCGCCGCGGTACTGCTGGCGAAAGAGTCCAGCGAGACTCGGGCCATCTTCCCCCGCGAAGCCCAGCTCTTCGCGAATACGACGGTGCCACAGCTCGGCCAGCGCTTCGGCCATCTCCACACCGAGGCCGTGCAAGAGTAGGTAGTCCGTATAGCGATTCTCGTCAAAGAGGACGCGCGCTCGTTCGGACACTCGGGGCCCCATCGTCACGAGCATGAAGCTCGCGTAGTCGCGGTCGGGCTGACCGAGGGGGCGGAAAAAATCCGCGATGCAGAGGAACGGGTCAGCCGCTTGTCGCGGGAAGGTGAAGCGCGCACGTTCGTCGTGGCGGGTGTCGTCGGTGAAGATGACCAGATCGTTGCCGTCGGCGGCGGCCGGAAAATGGCCCCACACCACCTGGGGAACCAGTAGGTCGTCGCGTTTGGCGATGGCCAACTGCTCACGCAAGGTGGCCGATACCCGCTCTTTGAATGCGGGATCGCCTTCGCCCGGCTCGGGTCGGAATCCCCACTGGTTTCGAAAGAGCGCGGTCAGATTCAGGTACGCGCTGACCTCGTCGATGGCGATGCCCTTGGCCACCCGACTACCGAGAAACGGTGGAGTGAAGAGCTGATTGTCGGTAGGAATCGACGGACTGCGCAGCGGCTGGTTGGTGGAGTCGGCCGGCGCGTCGGACGGCAGGCGACGATGAACCCGCCGAGTCGAGCGCTCACGCCCGAACAGCGGATCATCCTCGCCGCGACGCAGCTCGCCGAGCCGGTCGAGAACGCGTAGCCCCTCGAAGGCGTCCTTGCCGTAGAAGACGCGACCGCGGTAGACCTCGCGCAGGTCGCGTTCGACGTAGGTTCGCGTCAGGGCGGCACCGCCGAGCAGTACCGGGATACGCTCCATGCCTCGCTCGTTCATCAGCTCCAGGTTCTCGCGCATGATGAGCGTCGACTTGACGAGCAGTCCGCTCATGCCCAACGCATCGGCGTGGTGCTCGTCGACCGCCTGCAGCATTTCGTTGATGCCGACTTTGATTCCCAGGTTGATGACTTCGTAGCCGTTGTTGGTCAGGATGATGTCGACTAGGTTCTTGCCGATGTCGTGGACGTCACCCTTCACCGTGGCGAGCACGACGCGTCCGCGTCCGCCCTGGTCGCTCTTCTCCATGTGTGGCTCGAGGTGGGATACTGCGGCCTTCATGGTTTCGGCACTCTGCAGCACGAAGGGCAGTTGCATCTCGCCCGACGCGAAGAGCTCGCCAACCTCGCGCATCCCGTCGAGGAGCAAGTCGTTGACGATCGAGAGCGGGCCCATCCCCTGGGCGAGCGCGGCGTCGAGGTCCGACTCGAGGCCCACGCGGGCGCCGTCGATGATGCGTCGGCGTAGGCGCTCGTCGAGTGCCAGGTCGTCGAGTGCCGCCGTGGCCGTACCGGCGGTGCTCAATCCCTCGAAGAGACCCAGGAGCGTGCTCAACGGGTCGTAGTCATCGCGACGCCGATCGTAGATCAGGTCGAGGCAGACCGCGCGCGCCTGATCATCAATTCGCGCCAGCGGCAGAATCTTTGACGCGTGCACGATGGCGGCGTCCAGGCCCGCGGCGGCGCACTCGTGCAGGAAGACACTGTTCAGTACTTGGCGGGCCGCCGGATTGAGGCCAAAGGAGACGTTGGACAGCCCGAGGATGGTTCGCACGCCCCCCAGCTCCGACTTGATCCGTCTGATGGCCTCAATCGTTTCGATGCCGTCACGTCGTGACTCGGCCATGCCGGTAGACAGTGGCAGCGCGAGCGGATCGATGAAGATGTCGCGCGGATCGAGGCCGTACCGCGTCACGGCGAGGTCGGTAATCGCGGTAGCGGCGCGAACCTTCCAGTCGGCCGTGCGCGCCTGACCCACTTCGTCGATGCACGTGGCCACGATGGCGCAGCCGAATTCGGCCGCCAGACTTAAGAAGCCGTCGAGCCGGGTGCCGGGGCCGTCGCCCTCTTCGAGGTTGACGGAGTTCAGAATCGCCTTGCCACCCAGCCACGTGAGCGCTTAGCGCGCGACCTTGGTCTCGGTGGTGTCCACCATGATGGGCACTGACGATTGAGTCGCCAACCGACTCATGACCTCGTCCATGTCGCGCACCCCATCGGCGCCGGTGTAGTCAACGCAGACGTCGAGGATGTGGGCGCCTTCGCGAACCTGTTCGCGGCCAATGCTGACGCAGGTTTCCCAGTCGCCCGCGAGCATGGCGTCTCGAAACTTCTTGGAGCCATTCGCGTTGGTTCGCTCGCCGACCAGTAACACTGATCGCTCCTGCTGGTAGGGAGTCGATGAATAGATCGACGCGACCCCGGGTTCGAGCGTGGGAGTGCGAGTGGCTCGTGGCAAGGGTCGAACTGCCTCGACGACGTGTGCGAGGTGTTCGGGCGTTGTCCCACAGCAGCCACCGATAACACTGACGCCGAACTCAGTGACGAATCGGGCGTGGTGCTCGGCCAATGCCTCGGGGGAAAGGTCGTAGTGCATGGCGCCGTCAACGACGCTCGGCAAACCGGCGTTGGGCAGGCACGAGACCGGCACGGGGGAGGCCTCGGCGAGCTGACGAAGGGGCTCGTACATCTCAACGGGGCCGGTCGCGCAGTTGATGCCGAGCACGTCGATGCCGAGCGGGGAGAGCGCAGTAATCGCGGCGCCAATCTCCGTGCCCGGGAGCATGCGGCCGGTCAGCTCGATCGTTACCTGCGCCTGGATCGGGACGATACGTCCGTGGCGGGCCATGGCGCGATGACAGGCGGCGATCGCCGCCTTCCCGGCGAGCAGGTCGAACATCGTCTCGATCAAGAGTAGGTCGGCGCCGCCCTCGAGGAGTCCGTACGCCAGTTCCTCGTAGCTGGCGACGAGGTCGTCGTACCGGATCTGACCGAGGGTCGGGAACTTGGTGCCCGGACCGATCGAGCCAGCGACGAATCGCGGAGCGCCGGGGCTCGAGTACTGGTCCGCCATGCGCCGCGCGATTCTCGATGACGCGACGGCGAGCTCGAAGGCACGATCCGCAATGCCGTATTCGGCGAGCACCGTTGAGAAGGCACCGAACGAATCCGTCTCGATGACGTCGACACCGACGTCCAAGAACGAGCGGTGCAGGCGTTCGATGGCGTCGGGCTTGGTTAGCGTGAGTATCTCGTTGCAGCCTTCGTAGGCTTCACCACCGAAATCCGCGGCCGAGAGGTTCTGGAGTTGCAGGTTGGTGCCCGTTGCGCCATCGAATATGAGGACGTGGTCGGACAGGGCGGCCAAGTAGGGGTCCTCAGCCGATGGCCTGGCGTAGGGGAGTTCAACGGATTCCATGCAGTGGCCAGGCTATCGGCGAGTTGCGATCGCTACGCTGACGAGGTGAAGATCTATACGCGTCACGGCGATGACGGCACGACGGGACTCTATTTCGGGGGTCGGGTGCCCAAGAGCAGCGCCGCCATCGAGGTTAACGGAGCAGTAGATGAAGCGCAGGCCGCCCTTGGTTGGGCCCGTTCGATGACCGAGCCCGCCAGTTCGCTGGACGAGTTGTTGATCGGGTTGGAGCGCGACCTGTGGGTCCTCATGGCTGAGGTCGCGACGGCACCCGAAAACCGTTTGAAATTGGTGGCCTCGCAAACTCTGGTGACCGAGGAGATGGTCGAGCGCCTCGAACACGAGATCGATCGATTGTCCGACGAGATCGCCATGCCTCGCGAGTTCGTCGTGCCCGGCGAGAGCCCACTGTCGGCTGCGCTAGACGTAGCGCGCACGGTAGTGCGCCGGGCTGAGCGAACGGCCGTTGGCTATCGAATCGACGGGAGCTTCGTCGTGGCGTACCTCAATCGTTTGAGCGATTTAGTCTGGACGATGGCGCGCTGGGCCGAGGGGCCGAGCCACCGGACCGCTCGCCCACACTGAGGAGAATTCATGTCCAACACGGTACAAATTGCCACGCTGAATGCCGCCCGGGAACGCTCGACCATCATTGTGCCGGTCCGAGTACGTGAACGAGGCGCGACAATAGACGGGGCTGCGCTCGAGGCGCTCGAGGCGCTCGGCGTTGGTCGTGGCGCCGATGAGAACTGGGTCGAGCGACTGGGTCTCACCCCGAGCGCGGGCAGCCAGGTGGCGTTGCGCGCGATTGGTCAGCCCACCGTGGTGTTCGCGTCAGTGGGGGCGGGCGACGCGGAGGGATTCCGCCTGGCCGCGGCCGCTGGCGTTCGGCTGGCGCGAAACGAGGTTGCGAGCTTCTTGCTGTCCGTTGACGAGGTCGATGACGCCCGCGTGGCCGCTCAGGCCGTCGCCGAAGGTGCGCTCCTCGCCTCGTACGATTACAAGCGTTCGAGCGCCTTTGGGCTCGACGTGGTTCCAATTGGTCAGCCGTTGCCAACGATTGGGTCTCACGACGCGGCCGTCGACGGGGTGCGACGCGGCGTGATCATTGGCGAGGCTGCCAACTGGGCTCGGCAACTCATCAATACCCCAGCCAACCTCATGGCGCCGCGCGAGATGGCGCGCGTGGCGTTGGATTACTTCGCGTCGGCGCGCCACGTGCGCATGGAAGCGTGGACCGAATCTCGAGCGCGAGCAGAACGTCTCGGCGGCTTGCTCGGCGTCGGGCAGGGATCGGCCCAGCCCACCCGGCTCGTATACGGGGTCTACGATCCTCAGCCGACCGCACCGCTGGTTCACGTGGCGCTGGTGGGCAAGGGCATTACGTTCGACTCGGGTGGACTCTCGCTGAAGCCGGCCGAGTCAATGATGAATCAAAAGACCGACATGTCTGGGGCGGCGATCGTCCTGGGCGCGCTGCGGGCGATCAGCGAGCTGGGCGTTGATGTTCGACTGACGGTAATCGCGCCCATGGCGGAGAACCTGCCGGGCTCGCGGTCGGTGAAGCCCGGTGACGTCCTCGTGATACGCAACGGCCTGACGGTCGAAGTGCTCAACACCGACGCCGAAGGCCGTCTGGTGCTCGCCGACGGACTCAGCCTCGCGGTGGAGACGTCGCCTGATCTCATTATCGACATCGCAACCCTCACGGGCGCGCAGCGCGTCGCGCTCGGCGACGAGGTGGGTGCCGTGTACGCATCCGACGACGAGGTGGCGGCTGCGATACTCGCGGGCGGGGCTCGCGCTGGTGAGCAGCTCTGGCGAATGCCACTCACCGATTCCTACGAGGCACAGCTCGAGTCCGACGTGGCCGACCTGAAGAACATTGGCAAGGTGGGCGTGGCGGGCTCGGTAGTCGCGGCGCTCTTCCTGCGACGATTCACCGATGGCCTACCGTGGGCACACTTCGATATTGCGGGACCGGGGCGCAGTGACGCGACGCGCGGTTACGTTCCCAAGGGGGGGACGGCTTTCGGCCTGCGCACGATCGTCGAAGTGATCGACGCCGCGGCCCGACGCCGCTAAGCGACGCGTCGCACCCGCGACGCGCGTGGACTAACGCGACGACTCAGCGATAGCGACCGATGATCGGCGCCGTCGGCCCGCCCGACGAGTATCGACGCGAACAGCAGTTCGTCGGGTGCACCAATCCACGCGAGCAGGTCGTCGTCGCGTCGAAAGTTTCCCCAGATCGTCGCGGACCACGCCTGTTCTTCGAGCAACAGCAGCAGCGACATCGCGGCCATCGCGGCGTCGGCGTGCCAGTACGGCACGCGCCACGCCTCACGACGCGCGAGTCCCGACTCACGCTTGTCATCTTCGGCGTAGCGGTCGACGTAGTCCTGGGGACGCGACGTGACAATCACCACCGCACCCGCGCGGCGAAGCCCGGGGAAACGGGCGGACCGGCGGCGCCACTCGGCGTCAGTCGCGAGGTTGAAGTACGTCTCGACCAGTTCGAATCCAACGGTGTACATGCGCACACCGGCGCTGTTGCCCGCCGTCGGCGACCACAGCGCCGTCGCGCAGATGCCGTCCAGCCAGTCAAGGTCGACCGGCGTTCCGTCGAAGGAACGCACCATACGCCGTCGGGCCAGGAGTTGCGCCACAGTCACGCACCGTGGTCTAGCACGTGCGGTCGCGAATCTCGACGTGGACAGTAGGATTTCACCCAACTAAAGGAGCAGACCGTGCCAACCCCACGTGATCTCTTGAACGAGGCCCGACGCACTGTTCGTGAGGTGGAGCCACACGACGTGGCGGCCCGTCTCGATCACTTCCGCATCCTCGACGTTCGCGAACCAGACGAACACGAGCAGGGTGCGCTGCCCGGCGCCGTTCACATCCCGCGGGGAAACCTCGAGTTCGCCGTCGAATCTCGTCTCACTGACAAGCACGCGCCGATCGCGATCTACTGCGCCGGTGGGGTTCGCTCGGTGTTCGCCGCCAAGACACTCCAGGACCTCGGCTACACCGACGTCGTGTCGGTGATCGGTGGGTTCAATCGTTGGAAGGACGAGGGGCTGACGTGGACGACGCCGCGAACGCTCAGTGCCGATCAGCGCAACCGTTATCAGCGCCACCTGCTGTTGCCCGAGGTTGGTGACGAAGGCCAGATGAAATTGCTCGACGCCAAGGTTCTCTTGTTAGGTGCGGGCGGTTTGGGCTCGCCCGCAGCGCTCTACCTAGCCGCGGCCGGAGTCGGCACCATTGGCATCATCGACATGGACGTTGTTGACGCGTCCAATCTACAGCGTCAGGTTCTGCACAATCTCGATCGAATTGGCATGCGCAAGGTGGATAGCGCCAAATTGACCCTGACGGCGATCAATCCCGATCTCGTTGTCAAGACCTACGACACCCGATTGGGCGCGGACAACGTACTGGACATCATCGACGGTTACGACGTCATCGTCGACGGCACGGACAACTTTCCGACGAGGTACCTAGTGAACGACGCAGCGCTCGTGAAGCGGATCCCGGTCGTGCACGGCTCTATCTTTCGTTTCGAGGGCCAGGTCACGATTTTTCATCCGTACGTGGGACCCTGCTACCGCTGCATGATTCCCGAACCGCCCCCGCCCGAGCTAGCGCCGAGTTGTGCCGAGGCGGGCGTGCTCGGGGTGCTCCCCGGCATTGTCGGGTCGATTCAGGCGATCGAAACGATCAAGCTCCTCTTGGGTCTGGGCGAACCGCTGGTGGGCCGGCTGTTAACGTACGACTCCATGGACGAGAGTTTTCGGACCTTCAAGGTGCGTCGTGATCCGTCGTGTCCCGCGTGCGGCGACGAGGCCGGTCCAATCGTTATCGCCGAATACGACGAACTCTGCATGCCTCACGTCACGGTCCGCGCGTAGGCCGACGCCCCGCCAGCGTTAGTTGGCAGTGACCACGATGGTGCCAGCCACTCGATCGTGGATCGTCTGCTTCATCGGGTTGGCCAACGGGTAGAGCACGTCGATCAGCGCGAGCACGGTGGCGACGGCCGTTGAAACGGGGCTGTTGACGAGGGCGATGAGGCTGTAGACGGCTATGAAGCCCCATCGCCACAGCGCTTGGCGAGTGGAGATCGGCCCCCCGGTGACGCGATCGCGAACGCGAGTCGCAACGATTCGGTTGCCGAGGGTCTGACCGCGCGACGAGCTGAGCAAGAGGACCTGGTACGCGCCCTGCGTGGCGAGGCCCGCGAGGGCGCCGACCAGTGAGCCCGCCACTGCGCTGACCACGATCAGCACGACCGTGGTCGGCAACAAGAGAATGATGTTGTCGGTGAACGTGGCGCCAACGCGGCGCCACCACCCGCCAAGCTGGTTGGCGTTCGGTGAGCTCGAGTCGCCCACCGGCGCACCGCACACGGCGCAGTACGGCGCGCTGGTCTCACTACCGCAGGCGGGACAATACATCACTCCATTGTGGTGCACGACGGCCGGCCTCGGTGGGCATTTCATCTAAGAGTTCACTAACCACGATCTAGTCTGAATAGGGTGAGCGACGAGACGCGTTGGACGGATTCGGGCATTGAGATTCGACCGGTCTACCGAGAGGTGGACCTCGAAGGGTTCCAAGCCGAGACGCAACTAGGTGAACCCGGCACGTTCCCCTTCACGCGTGGGGTGCACCCGACCATGTACCGAGGTCGGCTCTGGACGATGCGCCAGTACGCCGGCTTCGGCTCAGCCGAGGCCACCAATGAGCGATTCAAGTTCCTTCTCGGCGCCGGTCAGACTGGGCTGTCGTGCGCCTTCGACCTACCGACGCAGATGGGCTTTGACGCGGATCACCCCCGCGCCGAAGGCGAGGTCGGCAAGGTGGGGGTCGCGGTGTCGTCGTTGGAGGACATGCGATTGCTGCTGGCGGATCTACCGCTTGACCAGGTCACCACCTCGATGACCATTAACGCCACGGCGTCGACGCTGCTGTTGCTCTATCAGCTGGTCGGCGAGGAACGAGGCGTGACCGGCGATCAGCTGCGCGGAAGGATTCAGAACGACATCCTGAAGGAGTACGTGGCGCGCGGTACGTATATCTACCCGCCGCGCCAGTCCATGCGTCTGATCGTGGACACGTTTGCGTACTGTGCGCGTGAGATCCCGAACTGGAACACCATTTCGATCTCGGGTTACCACATTCGCGAAGCGGGCTCCACGGCGGTTCAAGAGGTTGCGTTCACGCTGGCCAACGGTATCGCCTACGTGGAAGCTGCGCTCGCCGCGGGGTTATCGCTCGACGAGTTTGCCCCTCGGCTGAGCTTCTTCTTCAATGCGCACAACAACCTGTTCGAGGAGGTCGCGAAGTATCGTGCCGCCCGGCGTATCTGGTCGTCGGTGATGCGTGATCGTTTCGGTGCGTCGGACCCGCGCGCGCTTATGCTGCGTTTTCACACCCAGACCGGTGGGTCGACGCTGACGGCACAGCAGCCCGAGAACAACATCGTTCGCGTCACCCTGCAGGCGCTGGCGGCGGCGCTGGGCGGTACCCAGAGCCTGCACACGAACGGCTTTGACGAGGCACTGGGACTGCCCACCGAGCGCGCCGCCAAGCTCGCGCTACGGACGCAACAAATCGTAGGGTACGAGTCGGGGGTTGCGGACACGGTCGATCCACTCGCCGGGTCGTACTACGTCGAGTCCATGACGAACGACGTCGAGCGACTCGCTCGCGAGTACATCGAGACGATTGACGAGATGGGCGGCGCCGTGGCCGCCATCGAGGCGCGTTACATGCAAGACGAGATTGAGGCCGCGGCCTACGAGTTCGCGAGGCGCGTCGATCGGGGCGAGAAGGTAGTCGTCGGCGTCAATCGGTTCGCCGACCGGGACGGGGCACCGACGGACGTGTTCCCGATCGACGAAGAGCAACAGCGCCGTCAGGTAGAGCGGGTGCGCCGCGTCAAGCGCGAGCGCGACGCCGACGCGGTTCGCGCAGCGCTGGAGGACCTGGCGACCGCGGCACGAGGATCCGCGAACCTGCTGTATCCGATGAAGGCGGCACTGGCTCGCATGGCGACACTGGGCGAGGTCGCCGATACCCTTCGAGAGGTCTTCGGGGTCTACCAGCCGCGCTAACGGCCGATGGGTTCGAGGAAGTGGGTCACCTCGGGCGCTGCGACGTAAAAGGGGTGCGTGGCCGTACGCCACTGCTCGAACAGCGCGGTTGCACGGAACTGTAGGTGCGCCTCGACCGACGTCCAGCGTACGGTAAGCAGGTACGTCGCGGGATCCTCGTGCTGACGTCGTAGTTCCGCGCCGTGGCATCCTGGGGCCGATTCGATGATCGCGAAGGCGCCTCGAACGGCCGCCTCGTACGCGTCGTGCTCGTCGGGATTGATGCGTACGAGGGCGTGCTCGTTGATCATGTCGTCTCCAGTAGTCGAGTTCGCAGTGGTTCGTCGCGGGCGATTTCAACGGCCGTGAGAGCCAACGCGATCGCACCCTGTACGACGGCGCGGTCCGCCGCATCGCCGACGCACGCCGCCGCGAATTCCGGTTGGTGGTTCACCGCGCCGCCGGTCGGAATGGCGAAGAGCGGGTGAATCGACGGCACCGCTAACGAGACGTTGGCCATGTCGGTCGAGAGGGTCGGTGGTGGTTCGCCGGCGTCGTCTAACTCGAAGGAGCGCCCGAGGCTCTCGGCGACGTCGCGGTAGTGTTGCAGAATCTCGGGGTCGGACTCCATGTGCGAAAAGGAGCTTCCGAGGTCGGTGACGGTGAGAGAGGCTCCCGTGGCCACGGCGCCCGCGCGGAAGCACTGCTGGAGGCGTTCGCGCAAGTCCGCCAGCCGAGCGCTGGTAACTGATCGGGCCATGTAGCGTCCCACGACGCGCGAGGGAATGATATTGGCAGCCGAACCCCCCTCGACGACGATGCCGTGCAGCTGATCACCGGGGCGAAACTGCTGACGCGCGAGGCTCAGTGCGACCTGCGCGACGGTGAGCGCGTCGAGCGCGTTCACCCCCTCCCAGGGCGCGGCGGAGGCGTGCGCCTCGCGGCCGTCGTAACGCACCTCGAAATGGTCCACCGCCAGACAGGCGGCGTCGAGTCGATCGCTCGGCCACGGGTGAATCATCATCGCGGCGTGCACGTCGTCGAAGTAGCCGGCGCGCAGCAAGTCGATCTTGCCCCCGCCACCTTCTTCCGACGGCGTCCCCAGCAGGACGACGGTGAGTCCGAGCTCGCTCGCCACCGCGGCGAGCCCGATGGCAGCGCCGAGCGACGAGGCGGCGATGATGTTGTGGCCACACGCGTGGCCAACGTCGGGGAGTGCGTCGTATTCCGCGCAGAAGGCGACGTGCAGTGGACCGTTCCCCGCGGTCGCACGAAACGCGGTGGCGAGCCCGGCCGCGCCACGCTCCACCTCGAAGCCGTAGCGTTCGGCGAGTCGCGCGACGGCTTCGGCACTCTCGAACTCGACGTAGCCAAGCTCGGGGTGAGCGTGAATGAAGTGACTGAGCTCGAGCAGGTCATCACGAGCTTGCTCGACGGCTACCGTGGCGGTTTCACGCGACGTCATTCGACGACGGCAACGATGTCGCCGGCGCTTACCGCGTCGCCGGGCTTGACTCTGATGGAGGTCACCACGCCCGACTTCTCCGCGCCGACGGCGTTCTCCATCTTCATCGCTTCCAGGATCACGAGGGTTTCGCCGGCCTGCACCGATTGCCCAACCTCGACCGCGACCTTCACGATCGTGCCCTGCATTGGTACCACGACCGTACCCGAGCCGCTGCCGACTACGCCGGCGTGATGCTGACGACGGGGTTTCGCAGCCGTGCTCGTCGCGCGGGGTAGTCCCGGGTCCTCCGCGTCGGCAAGCCAGAGCGATACCGCGACACGCTTGCCGTCTACTTCGGCGACGACGTCGCGTCGCACCCGCCCTTCAGCGCCGGCCAGGGCGGCGGCCGGGCTCGACACGGTTGAGAAGTCCAGCGTCTCTTCCACCCACTTGGTCGAGTGCGTGGCGTTGACGAAGTCGTCGCTCGCCAGGATGATCGTGTCCGCGGGTAGCGTCGTCGCCACTCCCTCGATCACCGTCTCTTCGATGGCGCGCAGCATGCGACGCCGAGCCCGCTCGCGGTCGGGCGCCCACACGATGAGCTTGCCGATCAGGTTGTCGTAGTACTGCGAAATCGTGTCACCCGCTTCGTAGCCCGCGTCCAGTCGCACGCCCGGTCCGGCTGGCGGTCGCAGGGTCGTGATTCGCCCCGGCGACGGACTGAACCGACCGCCCGCTGGATCTTCGGCGTTGATTCGAATCTCGATGGCGTGTCCATCGTGCCGAATGTCGCCTTGCCCAAAAGGAAGTGCCTCGCCGGCGGCAATGCGGAGTTGCCACTCCACGAGGTCGAGACCGGTGACCATTTCGGTGACGGGGTGCTCAACCTGGAGTCGGGTATTCATCTCGAGGAAGTAGAACTCGCCGTCTTGGTAGAGAAATTCGACGGTGCCGGCGTTCACGTAGCCGCACGCTTGGGACACCTTGACCGCCGCCTCGCCCATGGCGGTGCGGATGGCGTCAGGGAAATTAGCCGCCGGCGACTCCTCGACCAGCTTCTGGTGTCGCCGCTGCGCCGAGCAGTCGCGTTCGCCGAGCCAGAGCGTGTTGCCGTGTCGATCGGCCATGACCTGCATCTCGATGTGTCGTGGCCACGTCAGGTATCGCTCGAGGTAGCACTCGGGCCGGCCGAAGTAGCTCTGCGCTTCTCGCTGGGCACTCTCGAGTGCGGCGGCGGCGTCGTCGGGTCCGTGCACAACCTTCATCCCGCGGCCACCGCCGCCGAAGGCGGCCTTGATAGCGACGGGCCAGCCGAACGACTCGCCGAACGCCACGACTTCGTCGGGGCTGGACAAGGTCTCGCTGCGTCCCGGCACACCGGCAACGCCCGCTCGCTCAGCGGCGAGGCGCGATGAGATCTTGTCGCCCATCACCTCGATCGCCTCGGGCGGCGGGCCGATGAAGGTGACCCCGAGTGACGTGATCGCTCGGGCGAAGTCAGTGTTCTCGGAGAAGAACCCGTAGCCGGGGTGGACCGCATCAGCCCCCGAGCGCGTGATGGCGTCCATGATGGCGTTGGTATTGAGGTAGCTCTCGGCTGCGCTCGCGCCGCCGAGGGCGAATGCCTCGTCCGCGAGGCGCACGTGCAGGGCGTCGCGGTCAAGCTCTGAGTACACGGCGACGGTCGCGACACCGAGCTCGCGGCAGGTCCGCATGACGCGTACCGCAATCTCGCCACGGTTGGCGATTAGAACCTTGTGTAACACGCGATCCTCCGTCCCGGCATTGTTCTTTTCTACCACCCGAAGCGCAAACCCTAAAGTCTGTACGTGGATCACATCATCTGGCGCATTGATCACGTGAACGAGATCGACTCGACCAATGCGTGGCTCGTCGACGAGGCCCGCCGCGGCGCGCCCGAGGGACGAGGCGTGTTGGCACGATTCCAGTCCGCCGGGCGAGGGCGACTCGGTCGTGAGTGGGAAGCGCCAGCGGACAGCGCGTTGCTGCTCTCGGTGCTGCTGCGCCCCGCGTCGTTACGGGGAGCGTCGTGGGCGACGTCGGCGCTCGCCCTGGCGGCGCGCGCGGCGCTCGTTCGCCTGTGCGGCTTGCGGCCGGCGCTCAAGTGGCCCAATGACCTGATGGTTGCCGATAAGAAAGTGGGGGGCGTGCTCGGAGAACTTGCGCTAGTCGAGCCACCCGCGGTGGTAGCGGGCATTGGCATCAACCTCACGGCGTACCCGCCGGAGCTGCCCGCGACGAGCGTTTACCGAGCGATGGGCGTGACGATCACTGGACCGGCGCTTACCGACATTGTCCTTGAGGAGTTAGAACTCCGTCGCCCACAGCTCGATGACGACGGTGGCTTGGCGATGCTACGCCAGGAATACCTAGCCGCGTCGGACACCATTGGTCGGATCGTTCGCCTCGAACTCCCGACTGGTTCGGTGACTGGCGCCGCCGTTGACGTCAACGCCGACGGCGCGCTCGTCCTCGAGGTCGACGGCGATCGGCGCATCTTTTCAGCGGCGGACGTGGTGCACGTTCGTCGCAGCCCGTGTGGCGAGCGATGAGTCGGCCGACTCGTGTACTGATTTCGGGCGCGTCGGGCCAGGTCGGAGTCGACCTCGTGTCGTGGCTCAGCGCGACCCCGCCACCGGGTGCCGATGCGACTTTTAACCCCGATGGACGGGCGGTGTTACCCGGGGAGTTCGAAGTGCTGGGCCTGAGCAGGCACGAACTCGACGTGACCGACGCGGCGTCAGTTCGACGGGGACTCGCTATGGCAAGACCCGACGTAGTCGTCCACCTAGCGGCGTACACTGCTGTTGACCAGGCTGAACGTGACGCTGCACAGTGCTTGCTCGTCAACGACGTCGGAACCGGGTTGATGTCGGCGGCGTCGGCCTCGGTTGGAGCGCACTTCGTCTTCGTGTCGACCGACTACGTCTTTGACGGCGAGAAGGGTGATGCCTACGACGAACGCGATGAGCCACGACCGATAAACGTGTACGGAGCCTCGAAGTGGGCGGGCGAGCAGCGCTGTGGACCGGGTGACACCATCGTGAGGACTTCGTGGGTGATGGGTGTGCGGGGGCGCAGCGTCGTTCACGTGATCGCCGATCGGGCGCGATCGGGGTCAACGGTCCGCTTCGTGACTGACCAGATGGGCACGGTGACGCTCGCGGCGGACCTGGCCCGTGCGCTGGTGACGGTGGCGCGCGAGCGGCCCAGCGGGATCTGGCACGTCGCGAATGACGGCGCGACCACGTGGTTTGAGCTCGCGCGATTCGTCGGCCACTGCGTGGGTCGAGGCGAGGACTTCGTCGAGGCCATCACCACGGATCAGTTGGTGCCAGCCCCGCTGGCCACGAGACCGCGGCGCAGTGATCTCGATACGGCCACGTGGCGCTCACGGTGGGACGGACTGCCCGCCTGGCGAGTCGGCGTTGAACGTCTCGTACACGAGCGAAACTCGTGAAGCAGCCCGTCACCGCCGTCGTGGTCGATTACCACGCGGACGAGGCCCTCGAGGCGTGCGTCGCGTCGTTGCGAGCGAACGGCGTTGACAACATCGTGGTCGTCGAAAACGGTGAGCCGGGCTCTACGGCTAGGGCCGAGTTGGGGGCGGTGACCGTGGTCGAGCCGGGCATGAACCTTGGCTACGGTCGCGGCGCCAACCGGGGCGCGGCGGCGGGTATCAACGAGGTGTACCTGCTCGTGTCAAATCCGGACGTCGTGGTGCACGCCGGCGCCGTGGCGGCGATGGTGGCTTTTTTGGATGAGCATCCGCGCGTGGGGATTGTCGGACCGACGATTCTTCGCCCGGATGGTTCGGCGTATCCCTCGCTACGCGTCTTTCCCAACGTCTGGCTGGCCGCCGCACACGCCCTGCTCGAACCCTGGTGGCCGCGCAATCCGGCTACCGCGCGGTATCGAGCGCCTCGCTCTGACGGGACCGTGGACTGGGTCTCGGGTGCCTGTTTCGTGGTTCGCCGGTCGGTGTTCGAGCGCGTTGGCGGATTCGACGAGCGCTACTTCATGTTCGCCGAAGACATGGCTTTGTGTTGGCGAATTCGCGAATCAGGATTTGACGTGGCCGCCGTGCCGAGCGCCGTCGTCACCCACGTCGAAGGGCTGTCGCGTCAGCGAGCATCTCGGGACATGCTCGTCGCTCACCACCGCAGCGCGCTTCGATTTGAATGCCAGACCGCGCGGGGATGGCGTCGCCTCCTCGTCCCAGTAGCCACCGCGGTCTTAGGGCTCCGACTGGTGGTCATGCTCGCCGCGCAGGAACGGACCAGTCGAAGCGACGTGCGGCGCGCTCGACGCGTAGACTCGCGTGGGGCTGCGAGTGGTTCTGTGGTTGAAAGTCGAGGCCAGTCGCGGGCGAAACGACCCACGTAAGGCGTCCTGTGGACGCTGAGCATGGCGCGGTTTAGAGGTAAGTCCTGCCTCGTCGGGGTCATCGTGGCGCCGACGAGAGCCGGTGAAGAGCGCGAGCACGACAGTGGAGAGCCGCTGGCTGCCAGCGTCGCGCGCGGACACCGCCGCAGGCCGGTGTGGGGTCAAAGACCAGGTCAGACACCCGCAGCCCCCCGGGGACGGTCGACTGACCGGTAGGGTGAATCACGACATGAGTGTGTTCAGCAAAATCTTGAGGGCGGGTGAGGGCAAGCGAGTGCGCTCGCTCGCGGAATTGGTGGGGCCGATCAACGCCCTGGCGGACGAGACTGGCGCGCTGAGCGACGCCGAGTTGCGGGCGAAAACCGACGAATTTCGCCGGCGCCTCGCTGAAGGCGAGACGCTGGACGACCTCCTCATCGAGGCGTTCGCCGTGGTGCGTGAAGCCGCCAGCCGAGTGCTCGGTCAGCGCCACTACGACGTGCAGTTGATGGGTGGGATGGCGTTGCACTTTGGGTGGATCGCCGAGATGAAGACGGGCGAGGGCAAGACACTCGTCTCGACCCTGCCGGTCTATCTCAATGCCCTCGCCGGCCCGGGCGTTCACGTGGTGACGGTGAACGACTATCTGGCCACCCGTGACGCCAATTGGATGGGTCAGCTGCACCAGTTCTTGGGACTGCGCGTAGGTCGCGTCGGACCGGACCTGCCCGACTTCGACCAAAAGCGCGAGGCCTACGAGTGCGATATCACGTACGGTACGAACACCGAGTTTGGTTTCGACTATCTGCGCGACAACATGGCGCGACGGCGAGAGCACATGGTCCAGCGCGGTCATCACTACGCGATCGTTGACGAAGTCGACTCGATTCTCATCGACGAAGCCCGTACGCCACTCATCATTTCGGGGCCGGCCACCGACGTAACCAAGCTGTACTACCAATTCGCCTCGATCGTGCGCAGCCTCGTGCGCGACGTCGATTACGAGGTCGACGAGGAGAAGAAGACCGTCGTGCCCACGGAGTCGGGCATCGAGAAAGTCGAGCGTCAGCTCGGCGTCACGAACCTGTACGACGCCGTCGCGACGAACTACGTTCACCAGTTGGGACAGGCCCTACGCGCTAAGGAGCTCTTTCATCGCGACAAGGACTACCTGGTCGATGGTGGTGAGGTGAAGATAGTTGATGAATTCACCGGTCGAACGCTCGACGGCCGACGGTGGTCGGACGGACTGCACCAGGCTGTCGAGGCCAAAGAGCGGGTTCGCATCCAAGAGGAGAATCACACGTGGGCCACGGTGACACTCCAGAACTACTTCCGACTGTACGAGAAATTGGCCGGCATGACCGGCACGGCCGAGACCGAAGCGAGCGAGTTCAGCAGCACCTATAGCCTGGCCGTTGTCCCGATCCCGACGAACCGTCCGTCGCAACGGGTCGACCAGCCTGACCTGATCTTCAAGACCGAAGCGGCCAAATTCGACGCCATCGTCGACGACGTGCGCACGCGCAACGACCTCGGTCAGCCGATACTCATGGGCACCGCCTCGGTTGAGAAATCAGAGTTGCTCTCCAGGGCGCTCGCCAAGGCCGGCATCGATCACGAGGTCCTAAACGCCAAGCAGCACTTTCGCGAGGCGGAGATCGTGGCGCAAGCCGGCCGAAAGCACGCGGTGACCGTCGCCACCAACATGGCCGGCCGAGGCGTGGACGTGATCCTGGGCGGCAATGCCGAGGGACTGGCCCGACGTGACGTGATCGCGCGAGGACTGGTGGAGGGCAGCGACGAGTACGACGCCGCGTACCGCGTCGCCGTCGCGCAGTTTCGCCAAACGTGCGACGCCGAGGGTGACGAGGTTCGCGCGCTCGGTGGTCTCTACGTGCTGGGCACCGA
>JAKBCI010000001.1:0-11761 GCA_021807965.1 Actinomycetes bacterium | reverse complement strand
GAACGCCACGATTCAAGGCGTATCGACAACCAGCTGCGAGGACGATCGGGACGCCAGGGTGATCCCGGTGAGAGCCGTTTTTACCTCTCCCTCGAGGACGACTTGTTGCGACTCTTCGCGACGGGTGCTGTGTCGTGGGTCATGGAACGAGCGATGCCTGAAGGCGAGGCAATCGAAGCGAAAATGGTCTCTAAGGCCATTGAGCGCGCACAGAATACCGTCGAGGCGCGCAACGCCGAGATCCGCAAGGACGTGCTCAAGTACGACGAGGTCATGAACGAGCAGCGCAAGGTGATCTACGCCCGGCGCCAGCAGGTAATCGACGGCGAGGACATCCACGAATCGACGCTGGCGATGATCGAATCGGAGTTGTCCGCCGCGGTAGAGGACCACCTCGAAAGTGAGTTCCCCGAGGCGTGGGACCTCGAGGCGCTGCTGACCGATCTTCCTACGTACTACCCAACGACGATCACCATGGCCACGCTTGAGACCTTCGCCGACCGCGACGAGGTTATCGAAGCGGTCGTCAGCGACGCGCTGGCCCAGTATGCGTCAAAGTGCGAGACCTATCCCGGCGGGCTCGACACCGCCAAGGAGATCGAACGTGACGTGATGCTCCAAATACTCGACCAGCGATGGCGCGATCACCTTTCGGACATGGATTACCTGCGCGACGGCATCCACTTGCGACAGGTCGCCCAGCAAGACCCCCTCACGGCGTGGCAGAAGGAGGGTTACGTGATGTTCGAACACCTCCTTGAGGCGGTGGAGACTGACTTCGTGCGCTATATCACCCACGTAGAGGCAACGGTCGCCGACGCCGCGGACGATGACGACGACACCCTGGAGCGCGCAGTGACCAACGCCGCGCAGGTGGCCCCTGGGGCGGTCGAATTGCCCGTCCACGCCGTGTCGCCGGTGTCGCCGGCACATCCGCCCGCCGAGAAACTGGGGCGTAATCAGCCGTGCTGGTGCGGCTCGGGACGCAAATTCAAGCAGTGCCATGGCCGACCCTAAAGCGGAGAACGCGCTGCGTGAAGCCCAGTTGTCACTGGTCGCCCTCGATGAACGATGGACGTCGGCGCGCGACTATCTGAAGATTGATGATCACCGGGCACGCCACGCTGCGCTGAGCCGCGAGGCGGAGTCGCCGGATCTGTGGAGTGACCAGGACCACGCTCGATCGGTGACTACTGAATTGGGCCGGTTGACCAATGAGTTGGACTCGTTCGATCGGCTTCGCCACGACCTAGACGACTGTGCCGTGCTCGTTGATTTTTCGAGGGAATCACTCGCCTCGGGCGACGTTGACTGGTCACTGCTCGACGAACTGGCCACGAGTCTCGCGACCCTCGACCACGAGCTGACGTCGCTCGAGACGCAGAGCCTGCTGAACGGCCCGTACGACCAAAACGACGCGATCGCCGAACTGCACGCTGGCGCCGGCGGCACCGACGCGCAGGACTGGACCGAGATGCTCCTACGGATGTACTCGCGTTGGGCCGAGCGCCGAGGTTTCGGCGTCGAGGTCGATGAAGCGACGGAGGGACAAGAGGCCGGCCTCCTCTCGGCCACCTTCATCGTCAAGGGGCCCTACGCCTACGGGTGGCTGTCCTCGGAGCGCGGCGTGCACCGACTCGTTCGAATCAGCCCGTTTGACTCTCAGGCTCGTCGCCAGACCAGTTTCGCGAGCATTGACGTGACACCGCTGCTCGCCGATGACGCTCACGAGGTTGACATCGACGAGCGCGATCTGCGCATTGATACCTATCGGTCCTCGGGGGCCGGGGGCCAACACGTCAACAAGACTGATTCAGCGATCCGCATAACGCACCTACCCACCGGGATCGTGGTCAGTTGTCAAAATGAACGCAGCCAACACCAGAATCGGGCCCGAGCGATGCAGATCTTGACGGCGAAGCTAGCCGAACGAGCCCGAGCCGAACGCCGGGCCGAGATGGACGCCTTAACCGGTGAACGTGCGGACAACGCGTGGGGGTCCCAGATCCGTAGTTACGTGCAGGCGCCGTATCAACTCGTGAAGGATCACCGAACCGACGTGGAGACCGGAAACGTCGACGCCGTGCTCGATGGCGACCTCGACGCGTTTATGGAAGCCGAGCTGCGTCGCCAGCGGGGCCAGTCCTGACTACCACCGCAATCGGCCAGTCCGACGACGTGGCGAAGGTGATGAACGGCCGCAAAGTAGAATGTGCGGAGAGGATTCGGGTGATCGCTCACCACTTACCACTGCCCAAGGGGGTTTCGCCGTGATTCGTTTCGAGAACGTCTCTAAGACGTACAAGAACGGAACGTCGGCGCTGAAGGACGTGTCACTCAATATCGAGAAGGGCGAATTCGTTTTCCTGGTCGGCGCCTCCGGTTCGGGCAAGACTACGTTCTTGCGACTGCTGCTACGCGAGGAGTTACCCGATCGTGGCCGGATACTAGAAGCCGGACGCGACCTTAGTGAGCTGTCCAAGTGGCGCGTGCCCTACCTGCGGCGAAACATCGGCTGCGTCTTCCAAGACTTCCGACTTCTGCCGAACAAGACAGTCTTCGAAAACGTAGCCTTCGCGCTGGAGGTGATCGGCCGGCCACGATCGACCGTCGAGTCTCAGGTTCCTCAGATCCTGGAGTTGGTGGGCCTCGCGGACAAGGCGAAGAACCTGCCCAGCGAGCTTTCCGGTGGCGAACAGCAGCGTGTGGCGGTCGCTCGGGCCTTCGTGAATCGGCCGCTGATCCTGCTCGCCGACGAGCCAACGGGAAACCTGGACCCGACGAACTCGGAGTCGATTATGGCTTTGCTGGAGCGAATCAATCGGACCGGTACGACCGTGGTGATGGCGACGCACGACAAGGCACTGGTGGACCGAATGCGTCGACGGGTCATCGAGTTGGACCACGGCGAGGTCGTGCGAGACCAGGTTCGCGGCGTCTACGGCATCGACGAGCCGGCGGGGAGTCGGTAATGCGCGTCTACCTCCGCTACGCGGTGAAAGAGACCCTGGGGAACCTGTGGCGCAACCGCATGATGACGATCGCGGCAGTCCTCACCGTCGCCGTCTCGCTGTCCCTCGTGGGGGCGGCGCTGCTCTTGAAGCAGAGCGCTGCTCAGGCATCGGTCCAGTGGCAGCAGGGAACCCGCGTAACGATCTGGATGCAGCCGACGGCGTCGTCAAGCGAACTGGCGAGCGTGAGGAGCCAATTGGCGAGCCTGCCGATTGTGAAGGAATGCGCGTTCTACACCCAGGCCCAGGACTATCAGGAGGCTAAGCGTATTCTGCCCCTGTCGGAGTGGTCGGTCCTGAAGGTGTCCGACGTCCCTTCGTCCTTTCGTTGCGTGCCGACTGTTCCCGCCAACGCGTTCGTGGTTGAAGCCACGTTCAAGACGCAGTCTGGGGTGCTGACGGTCACCGCGCCCGAACAGCAGATCCGCGAGATGAACCGCGCGATCCGTATTCTCCAGATCGTGTTCCTGGCGCTCGCTGGCGTGCTGCTGCTGTCGGCCATGGTATTGATTCTCAATACCATCCGCATGGCGATCTTCGCTCGACGACGCGAGGTCTCGGTCATGAAGCTGGTTGGCGCGACCAATTGGTTTATCCGTATCCCGTACATCACCGAAGGCTTCATTCAGGGTCTGCTGGGATCGGCGGTGGCGATTGGCGCCGTGACGGCACTGCACACCTGGTATCCACTGCACAACGAGTTCCAGCTGAATACGACAGCGTTGCTGGGTACCAACGCCGTCGTCTTGGTAGTGGGCGTCGTGGTCGGTTCGGTCGGCTCCGCGCTCGCGATCCGGCGCTTCCTCGACGTCTAGGTGGCGGTTTCGGTGTAGTCGATCGCGGCGGAGTTGATGCAGTAGCGCAGACCGGTCGACGTCGGGCCATCGTCGAAGACGTGTCCGAGGTGACCACCGCACTGGGCGCAGAGGACTTCGGTGCGAACGCGGGCGAGTGAGTGGTCACTGCGCTCGACGATCGTTCCGGGCTCGCACTCGTCGAAACTGGGCCAGCCGCAACCCGAGTCAAACTTGCGCTCGGCGCGAAAGAGACGCTGGCCGCAGCCGCCGCACGTGAAGACGCCGTCGCCATCGACGTGGAGTAGCGATCCGGTGAACGGGGGTTCGGTCGCGGCCTCGCGCAGCACAGCGAAGCGCTGCGGATCGAGCAGCGACCGCCATTCCTCGTTCGTTCGGTTTATGGGAAACGTCACCATGCCAGGTTATCGATCGCGCGCCGCCGTCGTTACAAGTAGCGCGACCGGGGAGCCTCGGGCAGCGTGCGCGGAAACTCGGGCTGATCGTTCAACATCCGGGTGAAGGCCGCCGCGAGTCCGTCGCTGTCCAGACCGAGCTCCTCGAGCAACTGGTCGGGGCGGTGGTGCTCGAGGTAGGCGCGAGGTACCCCGAGAATCCTCGTCGTGGGGAACGGCCGACCGAGTACCTGAGCGCGGTCCCGAGCCGCCGCTACCATGAGAGTTCCGGCGCCCCCGTGTCGAGTCCCGTCTTCCACCGTGATGATTCGCCGGTGCTCGAGGGCGTCGTCGATCATCGCGGGATCCGGAGGGAGAACGCGGACGTCGTAGAGGGTCACGTGGGTTGCGTCGACCCCCATCACGCCCAACGCGTCGAGCGCGTTGGGGGCCATCTTGCCAACCGCCAGCACGCAGAGCGAGCCGTCGCCCCGAACCACTTCTCTCGCCCGCAGGCCGTCCCCGATCTTGCCGTCAAAGGGCTTGGGCAGCGTCTTGGGAAAGCGTAGTGCCGTGGGGGTGGACATCGAGAGTGCCGTGGCGAGCATGCCGGGTATCTCCTCGGCGCTGGAGGGCGCGAAGATGGTGACGTTGGGAATAGCGAGACAGAGCGCCATGTCAAGTAGGCCGTGGTGGCTCGGTCCATCATCACCCGTGATCCCCGCTCGGTCAAAGACGAAGACCACCGGCAAGTTGAGCAGGCCAACGTCGAGATGCGCTTGGTCGAACGCGCGGCTGAAGAACGTCGAGTACACCGCCACGACGGGCTTGAGTCCGCCCATGGCCATGCCGGCGGCCGCGGTAACGGCGTGCTGCTCGGCGATGCCGACATCGAAGAAGCGCGACGGGAACCGTTCTTGGAACTGCAAGAGTCCGGTGGGTCCGGCCATGGCCGCGGTGATGGCCACGATCCGCTCGTCGACGCCGCCCACGGTCACGAGGGCGTTGCTGAACGCCTCGGTGAAGGACTGGGGAGGGATCTCCTCGTCATTCAGTCGCGGCGGCAGTTTGAAGTCGTGCATGCGCAGGTCATCCGAGACGGCCGGCTCGTAACCTCGACCCTTCTGAGTCAGCACATGGACGAGGATCGGACCGTCCCATCGCGCTGCGCTACGCAGTACCGCTTCCATGGCTTCGATATTGTGCCCGTCCACGGGACCGACGTAGCGCACGCCGAGCGTCTCGAAGAATGTGTGCGGCGTAACCATCTCGCGGACGACCGACGTGAAGCCGTCGATGCCACGATACGCGGCCTTACCCACGCGCGGTAGATGCGGCACCAGTCGACGCAGGCGATCGCGCAGGGTGAGGTACGTCCGATTAAGTCGCAGGGCGGTCAGGGATTCGGAGAGCTTCGATATCGTTGGGGCGTAGCTGCGCCCGTTGTCGTTGAACACGATCACGACGCGCTGGTTGGAGTGCCCAAGGTTGTTGAGCGCCTCGTACGCCATGCCGCCGGTCAGTGACCCGTCACCGACGACCGCGACCACGTGTCGATGGCCCCCACGACCCACGAGCTCCTTGCGCTGCTCCAGGGCTACCGCGAGCCCGTGGGCGTAGGAAAGGGCCGTCGAGGCGTGTGACGACTCGATCCAGTCGTGAGGGCTCTCGGCGCGATTGGGGTAGCCCGACAGCCCTCCTCGTTGGCGCAGTCGCCGGAAGCCGTAACGCCGGCCGGTCAGTAGTTTGTGCACGTAAGCCTGGTGGCCCGTGTCCCAGAGCAGGATGTCGCTCGGTGAGTCAAAAACCCGGTGCAGCGCAATTGTCAGCTCGACGACGCCTAGGTTCGAGCCCAGATGGCCGCCGGTCGTCGTGACCGAGTCGATGATGAAGGCACGGATCTCGCCACTCAGCTGCTTGAGCTCATCGTACGACAGTCCGCGTAGGTCGGCGGGGCTCTCGATGGATGGCAGAATCACCCCGCCAGCCTACCGGCCGGTTTGCGCCGTCACGGGGCGGATTCAATCAGTGGCGGTGGCGACCGGGGGCGGCGCGGTCGCGGTTGGCGTCGCCGGCGCTGGCGTTGCCGAGGTCGACGTGGCTGCGGTTGGCGCCGACGACGAGGCGCGGCTATCAGTCTTGTAGAAGCCGCTTCCCTTGAAGACGATACCGACGGCCGAAAAGATCTTGCGAAGGCTACCGCCGCACGAGGGGCATGTCGTCAGCGCCGGCTCGGAAAAACGCTGGACGGCCTCGACCCGCTGATGGCAGGCTTGACATTCGTATTCGTAGGTGGGCATCGGTCGGCGCTCCTGGTAATCCAGACAACCGAGTCAGTCTACCGGTCAGCTAGCGACCTTCGACCGGGACTCGGTAGCATTGCGGCGTGGCTGACTTCCACCAACTCCGACGTTCGTCGGGTGACGGGGCGTTCCCTCGGGAGATCGGCGTCAACGAAGTCTCGGCTCGCCGTGCGATTGCCCGCTGCCGCATAAACATGCTCGCCGCTACCACCGCGGCCGTCGCGTCGAATGCCGTGAGCAAGGGCGACGTCCTGGCAACCGCGCGGGTGGCGGGAATCCAGGCCGCCAAACAGGCCGCTTCACTGCTTCCTATGTCGCACCCAGTGCTCGTCGGCAACGTGTACGTCAACTTCTCGATTGCCGACACCCACGTCGATGTCGAAGCCAGTGTTGACACGGTCGATCGAACCGGCGTCGAAATGGAGGCGCTCACCGCGGTTACTGTCGCCGCGCTCGCCGTGTACGACATGTGCAAATCGATTGACCGCACGATGACCATCGAGGCGGTCGCCCTGTGGGAGAAGTCAGGTGGTCGTTCGGGCCAGTGGCGTCGCGACGACGCCGCTGACCCGACGCCATGAGCGCTGATCGAGTCGCAGTTCGCCACCCGTGGGGGTTCGCGTGAGCATTCGCGACGGTGTTGAAGAGAGTCGAGAGCGGCTCGTCGCGCTGACGTTGCTCCTTCAGCGCGCGACTCGCCAACGCCCCCTGACCCAAGAGACCATCGTGGCAGAACTGCTCATTGACGAATATCCCATCGACAAAAAGGCGCCTCGGCGGGTGCGCGCGTACCGCGGTAGTGACACCGCGGTCCGCCAGAAATTTGAGCGCGACAAGGCGAAGATCCGAGAGTTGGGGTTCCAGATCGACACCGTGCAACTCGCCGACGGCACGGTCGGTTACTGGATTGATCCCGACAGCGCGAACGCGCCAGCGATTGCGTTCGACGACGCCGAACGTCGAGTGGTGGGACTTGCTCTTCATCTGTACGGCTTCGGTGCTTCGGGCGCGTTCAGCCTCTTCAACGAGGGTCCTGCTCCCGAGGGCGGGCTCGAATTCTCCAACTACTACAACCCGATTCTTCGGTCACTGCGGCTCAATCGTGTCCTCGAGTTCGACTACCAATCGTCGGCGAACAAGACGCGAACCGTTGACCCACTCTCGATTGTCGTCTTCAATGGTGCCGCCTACCTGGTCGCGCGCGTTCACGGCACTGACGAGGTAAAGGGCTACCGCATGACGCGCATGACGTCGATGCCGACCGTGTTGGGGGAGCACTTCACCGTCGATGACGCCACCCGCGAACTCGCGGCGACGTGGCGCCCGCAATACGCCCGCACGCCGAAACCCGTGGACATCGTGGTTGAAACGACGACGAATTACGCACGTCTGCTCACCCAGCAATATCCCCACGCACTGGCCGCTCAGCGCAAGAGCGGTCACGTGGAGGTTGGACTCTCCTTCGACAATCTGCGCGAAGCGGTGCGGTTCGCGCTCAACGCCGGTCCGCGGGTGCGGGTGGTGAGTCCGAAGTTGGTGAGGACCGAACTCGCCACGTGGCTGCGGGGCGTGAACCGAGGTGACATCCCGCCGTCCGCGGATCTTACGTTTGAGAATCACGCCACGACCGATGCGCTTGGCCAGGCGCTGCAGCTCCTGCACGCCGTGCACCTCGCGGACGGTGGCCTACGAATAAGCGAACTCACGCATCGCTTCGGACTTCCGGCCGACGTGGTGCGACACGTGATGGATCGGCTGGTTTCGTTCGAGCCCTTTCGTGGCCGATACGGCTTTCCCGCCCACGTCATCAAGGAGTGCGATGACTGGGATAACGAGGCGCGTGACGACTCGCTCTACCGAGCCGAGTTCGATGCATCGATTGATGGCGGCGAACCGGCGCTGACGTGGCGCGATCTCTTCGAACTGAACATTGCGCTGCGTGAGGCGTCACGAATTTTTGATGCGCCGGCGGTGCACTCCGCCATTGAGAAGATCGAGTCAGTGGTCGGATCGAGACTCAGTATTGAAAACGCGCCGGAGATGGCGCTCACTGACGTGCGCGCGGCCATCGAGCGACACGAGCGGATCAAGATTCACTACCTTCCCGGTGTCTCCGGTGAGATGCAGGAGCGAACCATCGAGCCCCGAGAGCTTCGTGTCCTGAATGGCCGTGCCTACGTGCGGGCGTACTGTCTGATGCGAGCGGCGTGGCGCACGTTTCGCGTGGATCGGATCAGTGAGGTCGTCGCGAAGTCGACCGCTGACACGCTACGCCCGCCGGACCCGTCGATCAACTGGTTGACCGAGGTGGGTGAGACTGGACATGACGTGACCGTCGTTGTCGAATCCGGCCTTCGATGGATCTTTGAACCACTGCCTAACGCGCAATGGCGGTCGCTGCGCGACGGTCGGCACGCGGTGCGTTTTCGCGTATCGGAGAGGTCCTTCCTTGATCACCTGATGGTGCAGGCTGGTCCGGGCGCCGTGGTCGCGACGCCGGCGTTTGGCGACGCCGGCCACGATCTCGCACGGCAGATGCTTCAGACGCTCTAAGCGCTTCGGATCAGCGCGACCGTTGGACTTGGGAGGCCAACGTGATCCACGCCATTGTTCGACGTTCACGCGACGTTAGGTATCTCACCGCCGACCGCGCTGGGGAACTCGATGGTCTGCGCGCGGGCGGTCCCGGATGGTGGCTGCGCGGCCACGGTGACGAGCACGATCCAGACGACGTGGGCGCCCTGCTGACGACGACGGCTCGGTCAGCGGTGACTGGCTACGATCTCGTGGTCGCGGCACCACGACCGCTGTCGATGTTGATTGCCCTGGACGTTGAGGCTGCGCCGGCCGTCATTGCCGCGCACCGCGACGGCGTGCGAGCAGTCGTGGACTATCTGGAAGACCGAGCTCTGGTTGTGCGACGCCGAATCGACGGCGACGAGTTCATAGTCGGAGCGCGGTGGTCTCGAGTCGTCGGCTTTACGCACGGCGTGAACCGCGATGGCGAGCCTCACGTACACGATCACGTCTTGGTTGGCGCGCGGCCCGCCGGAGCCGCGACGGTAGCGGACTCTCGTTCTCTCTTTGCACACCTCGGTGCCGCGGACTCTATCTATCGATCAACGATGCGTTTGGCGATCAACCGTGACACCGAACACACGATGTGGCGCAGCTTCAGTGGTAACGAGTTGGTAAGCGGCGTCGACGAGGGATATCGAGCCATCTGGGGTGGTCACCTGGATGATCGAGGTGCCAAGCGCACGTGGTCCCGCGAAGCGATCGTCGAACGATGGCGGCGTGACGCCGCATTGTTCGAAACGTTGGGTGCGCCAGCGGTGCCTCGATACCGTGCGTTCGACGATCACCGCTTCCTCTCTTCGTTCGAAGGCGCTACGCGCATCTCGCGCCGCGACGTCATCAGCGCGTGGGCCGACGCATCACCCTTTGGCGCATCGGGGACCGAGGTCTCTGCGATAATCGACCGCTTGCACCCAAATCTGCGTCTCGCGCGCGGAGCGGCGGAGCGGCCGCTACGGCTAGTCGAGGCCCGGCGCCTGACCCCCGAAATCGAGCGGATCCGGGACTCGTCCAGGGTCATCACCATGGGCAGCGAGCACTACCGAGAGTGGGGTTCGCGTACTCGCTCGCGATAGTCACTAAAACGTTGGTGGTGGTGCGCGGGCGTGAGGGCGATCCAACGCATGGACTTGTCAGCAGTGATTCCGAGTGCCCAGCCCGGACGACCCGTGGCGAGGTCACCGATTGTCGCACGGTCGCGTTCGATCCAGCTCGTGGCGTGACTCGTAGGGCGACCGCGGTGGCGCTGAATGGAGTGTGACGGGACCATCGTGCGTCCAGCGATTCGCTGCAGCAACTCGAGTGTCGCGCGGTCGCCCACGCCAGGCAGGACGACGGTGGTCGCAAAAAGTGAGAGGAAGCCGTCGGCGGCCGAACCCCAACGAGATCGCGCCTGGCTGAGGTCCTGCAGACAAGCCAGGGTGAGTACGCCCTGGCCGCCGCCTTCGGAGACGATACCCGGAAGCCGTGGCAACGGGGCGACATTGGCGAGTTCATCGAGCGCGAGCAAGAGTCGTGCGCCGTCGTCGTGTCGCTCGTACGTCGCGTTGACCAACTCGTCGATGAACCCGACGACCAACGTCGTTGACACTGCCTGGTGGCGGCTCGGAGCAACGATGTGTAGCTGGTGGGGACCCTTGAGAAATGCGTCGACGTCTAAGGGGGCACCGCGGGCGGCCGCTCTGGCGGCGTCGGTGCGTAATCCGGCGAAGAGTCCAGACGCCGTCGACCAGATGCCGGAGCGTTCGCGTTCGTCGGTTCGCGTAATGGCGTCGAGCATGGTGACCGATGGATGCTCATCGCCGTGACGCGCTCGCAGCTGCTCGACGTCGTCGTCGACACGTCGGCGGTCCACGCGGGTCGCGAGTTGACCGAGAGAATCTCCGCGCAGGGCCGCCGCATGAATCATCGGTGCGATCAGCGATGATGCACGCTCGGTCCAGTGGTCGTCGCCGCGCTCGCTTTTCATGCGTCGCGTGACATCGACCAGCGTTCGTGTCGCGAGCACAGCGCCGTCCCACTCGCGCGATTGGTTGATCGGCGAGTAGCCGACACGAGTGACGCCGGGAGGAGTCTGAACCGTACCCGAGGGATCGAAGAGCAACGTCGCACCATCGCGACGCCGATTCGCCATCGAGGAAACGACGTCGACCTTCGTCGACGTGACGATGACGGATCGAGTCGTTAACAAGAGGTTTGGAATGATGATCGAGGATGTCTTGCCACTTCGGCTTGGTCCGATCACGAGTGTCGACCGTTCTCGTCCACTGGTGACGTCGCCGTCAACGGAACGTCCGAGGTAGATGCCGCTATCAGAATTCACATCAAACAATTGTCGTAAACAGTGTCGAAATGCTTGACATTGGTTGGTGAACCGAGTGAACTTTTAACTGTCCCCTCTCGGAGGAGGTCGGCGGAGGTCGCATCGCTGTTGAAATGTGAACTTCGTTTTCCGGGTCGGGACCGTGCACTGCGATCGGTCATCGCACAGCTGGGAAGCTGGGTGTTACACGATCGAGTTCGCGTTTTTCAGCGCGGCGCCTTAACTGTAAATTGCAGGTCGGCCAATAGGGCTAACAGAGGTCCGCATTGATTCAACGTTGAGTCCCAAGGAGGGAATGTGGCAACTGCCGCCAAGAAGGCTCCGGCCAAGAAGGCTCCGGCCAAGAAGGCCGCCGCCA
>JAKBCI010000041.1 GCA_021807965.1 Actinomycetes bacterium | reverse complement strand
AAAGCGGGGCAGGATCAGACCGAAGAGCGAGCCGTAGTAGAGGGGAATCGCCGTGGCGATCAGTACGGTGAAGAGCGCCGCGCTCGTCCAGTGCACCGCCCGCTCGACGACGTCAAAGCGCACGAGATTGCGCTGGGTCACGGCGTTGTGGGGGCTCTCGACGCTCACGTGAGGCTCGGGTCTGGATTCGTGGGTCCCGTCGAACCGTCGAGCCAGCCGTTGACCGGATACCCGTTCCTCTCCCAGTACCCGGGCTCGACGGCGTCCACGACCCGGATGGCCGAAAGCCACTTGAGGGACTTGTACCCGTACATCGGGGCCACGTAGAGCCGTACCGGTCCGCCGTGCTGGACCGTGATGGGTGCGTCAAGCATGCGGTAGGCGACGATCACGTCGGGTAGGCGGGCCTGGTCGATGGTGAGACTCTCGGTGTCGGCCCCGTCGTAGGACTCGAAGGTGACTGCGACCGCGGACGCGTGCGCCCCCACCACGTCGAGCAGGTGCGCGAGCGCAACGCCCTTCCAGGCGACGTCGGGCACCCGCCAGCCCGTCACGCATTGGAAGGCGGCGACCATCGACGTCCTGGGCATCGCGAGCAGGTCGTCGAAGGTGAAGCTCGCCGGGCGCTCGACGAGGCCGCTCACCGTCAGACGGTACTGCGCCGTCGAGATGACTGGGAACTCGCCGTTGATCGAGTAGATACGGAAGTGGTCGCCGCCGGGCAGTAGTCCCGCGAATCCCGAGCCAAGCACGCGGGCCAGGCGACTCTGGACGGCGCCGCCGAAGGCGACCCCGAGCGCGCCGAGGCCGACGAGGCCGAGGAACACGCGCCGCCCGACGGGGACAGTCGCTACCCTCTCACGCGCTCGATCCGACGTCCTAACCCCCTACTTCGGCCCGCCGAGCCGACGGCTTACCAGCGCTACCGCAGCCTCAACGATGCTCAGTGTACGGACCACAACGAGAGACGTTGCACTCGCTAGGTGGCGGCGTCGCGCGCGTCCGCTCGTTGGGACTCGACGAGTCGTCCCCAGTCACCGGACTTGCCTCCGCTCTTACGATCTAACACGAGGTCGGCGATCCGCGCGGTCTCATCCAGGGTGCTGAGCGCGCTGACCAGGTTGAGCGCCGCGAACGCGCAGGCCGTCAGCGCCTCCATCTCGACGCCCGTGCGGTTCACCGCGGCGACGCTCGACTGCACCGTCACTGCATCGGCGCTGCGAGTGATGCTCACGTGCACGTCGTTCAGGTTGATCGGGTGGCAGAGCGGGATCAGCTGGGAGGTGCGTTTGGCGGCTTGGATGCCGGCCAGACGTGCGGCGAAGACGGGGTCGAGCCCGTTGGCGTTCGGTCCCAGGGCGAATACGTCCACGAGGGAACGAACGACGCAACTCGCCTCGGCACGTCGCCGGGTCGGATCCTTGTCAGAGACGTCAACCATCCGTAGACGGCCGTCCTCGTCGAGGTGCGTGAAGGGCTTGTCCATCCCTACCTCCGTCGCGGGGTCGATCGCTATCGACCGAGCCGTGGGCGCATGCTAGCGCGACCACGCCTTCGCGGCGACGTGGTGCGCGGGGATCACTTTCGCGCGCCCCTCGTTAGGCTCGGGCCATGAGCGACGACCAGCGCTTGACTGACGCCTCGTACGCGCGCGACACCCGCGCGCTGCGCACGTCGACGCCCGTCGCCCTCTCGGTCAAGAGTCACCTGGTCGAACCGCGTCGTCCCGTAACCACGTTGATGCCGACCACCGGTCCGCTGATTGACAGCTACGGTCGGATCCACGACGACCTACGCATCTCGATCACCGACCGATGCAATTTGCGCTGCGTCTACTGCATGTCCGAAGACATGACCTTCCAACCCCGTGAACAGTTGCTCGACTTCGACGAGATCGAGCGCGTCGCGCGCGTCGCGCGCGGACTTGGCGTCACCGCGATTCGCTTGACCGGTGGCGAGCCCCTCGTGCGCCGCGGCGTCGTCGACCTCGTGGCCCGCCTCGGTGCACTGGGCTTCGAGGACATCGCCATGACCACCAACGCGATGCGACTCGCGCCACTCGCGGCGCCCCTACGAGCAGCCGGCCTCACCCGGGTGAACATCAGCTGTGACTCACTACGTCCCGAACGGTACGCGTCCATCCGGCGTCGCGGCGACCTCGCGACGGTGCTCGCCGCGATGGACGCAACCGAGTCGGCCGGACTCGCGCCACTCAAGGTGAACGTCGTGCTGCTGCGCGGCATCAACGACGACGAGATCCTCGACTTTGCGCGCTTTGCGCGCTCGACGGGGCGAGTCGTGCGATTCATCGAGTTCATGCCCCTCGACGCGCCGGGCCAGTGGGACCGCGATCGCCTCGTTCCCGGCCGCGAGGTGTTCGATGTCTTGAATGCGACCTGGCCCCTCGAGCCCGTCGATGAGCCGGGTCGCGTCGCGCCGGCCGAACGCTTCCGCTTCCGTGACGGCCTTGGCGAGATCGGCCTGATCTCGACGGTCACCGAGCCGTTCTGTGGCACCTGCAATCGGCTCCGTCTGACCCCCGACGGCGCTGTTCGAAACTGTCTCTTCAGCGACGACGAGCACACGCTGCGCGACCTGCTACGCAGCGGCTGTACCGACGCCGACGTTGAGCTCGTGCTTCGCCGCGCGGTGTGGGCGAAGTTTCCCGGCCATGCGATCAATGAGCCGGGTTTTCTGCGGCCCCACCGCTCGATGTCCATGATCGGTGGCTGAGCGAGTTCTCAGGCCCGGACGCTACTGTGAGCGGCGCAGGCAGTTCTCGACAACGGGGGGCGTTCATGAGCAGCGTGCGTGTGTTGGTTGGTACCCGAAAGGGAGCGTTCATTCTCACCTCGGACGGCCGGCGCAAGGACTGGCGGGTGGAAGGGCCGCTCTTCGCCGGGTGGGAGATCTACCACGTGAAGGGTTCGCCCGTCGACCCGAACCGGATCTTCGCCGCGCAGTCGACTGGTTGGTTCGGTCAGTTGATCCAACGATCCGACGACGGCGGCGCCTCGTGGGAGCCGGTCGGCAACCAGTTCCCCTACGACGGCGTTCCCGGGACACACCAGTGGTACGACGGCACGCCGCACCCCTGGGAGTTCGCCCGGGTCTGGCACCTCGAGCCGTCGCTGTTCGACGCCGACACGGTCTTCGCCGGCGTCGAGGACGCCGCGCTCTTTCGCACGAACGACGCGGGTGATAGCTGGCACGAGCTCTCGGGGCTGCGCACCCACGAGACCGGCTCACAGTGGCAGCCGGGCGCCGGCGGGATGTGCCTGCACACGATCATCGAGAGTCCGACGGACCCCGCACGGATCGTCGTCGCCATCTCCTCGGCCGGGGCCTTTCGCACCGACGACGCTGGCACGAGTTGGAAGCCGATCAACCGGGGCCTCAGCTCCGAGGGCATCCCCGACGCAGACGCCGAGGTGGGCCACTGCGTGCACCACATCACGATGCACCCGTCGCGTCCGGACGTGCTGTTCATGCAGAAGCACTGGGACATCATGCGTAGCAACGACGCCGGTGACTCGTGGTTCGAGGTCAGCGGGAACCTGCCAACCGACTTCGGGTTCGTCATCGACGTGAACGCCCACGAACCCGAGACGATCTACGTCGTGCCCATCACCAGTGACTCGATGCACTTTCCTCTCGACGGCCAACTGCGCGTCTATCGCAGTCGCAGTGGCGGCGGTGAATGGGAGCCGCTCACCGCCGGACTGCCCCAGCGCGACTGCTACGTCAACGTCTTGCGCGACGCGATGGCGGTGGACACCCTCGAGGACTGCGGCGTCTACTTCGGCACGACCGGCGGCCAGGTCTACGCCTCCGCGAACGGCGGCGACACCTGGGAGGCCATCGTGCGCGACCTGCCCGCCGTGCTATCGGTTGAAGTACAAACGCTGGCATGATCAGAGTCGTCCTGCCAGCACACCTGAAGACGCTCACCCACGTACCCGGCGAGATCGAGTTGGACGTAGTCGCGCCGGTCTGCCAGCGTTCGGTACTCGACGCGCTCGAGGCCCGCTACCCCGTCCTCGTCGGAACCATTCGCGACCCCGCAACCCAGCGGCGTCGACCCTTCATCCGCTTCTTCGCGTGCGAGGAGGACCTCTCGCACACCTCGCCGGACGCACCGCTGCCCCGCGACGTCGAGACCGGTCGCGAGGCCTACTTCGTCATCGGCGCGATGGCGGGCGGCTGACGTCCCTCGCCGCGCGCCGATCCGGGGTTCGATCGCACCGACGGGCCATCGACGGCCTTGGCGTCGCCGATGATCAGTCGACGATGACCTCGTCCACGCCATCGGTTGCTCGCGTGACGTCACGGTAGACACGGAAACGACCTCGACCCCGTAACCCCGACCGCGAACCCCGCTCGTTAGTCTGTGTCGATGAGCACCTATCGAGTGGGCCAGGCGGCCGAGCTCCTCGGCGTGAGCGTCGACACGCTGCGGCGCTGGGCGAGCGCGGGTCGGATCCCGGTCACCACCGCGCCCGATGGGAAGCGGTACTACGACGGCGCGGACCTGGCACGTCTGGCAGTCGAAATCGGCGGTGAAACGGCCCTCAACCAGCCCCGCGCTCAGTCGGCGCGCAACCGTTTCGTCGGCATCGTCACGCGCGTCGTGCGAGACCAGGTCGTCGCCCAGGTAGACATTCAGGCCGGCCCGCACCGTTTCGTCTCGCTGATCACCCGCGAAGCCGCCGACGAGCTGCACCTCGAGCCCGGCGTCGTGGTCGACGCCGTCGTCAAAGCCACGAACGTCGGCGTGGAGATCCCCTCCACCTTCTGAACGCCTCACGCGACGACCGCGCGGTGGCGTGGCCAGCACGAGACGTCGGCGGCGCGCACCACCACAGCGCAGGAGTCGCCGATTGACCACTCGGCCGACTCCCAGCTTCGCACCAGCACGGCGAAGGCTCCGGTGACGTCCACGACGACGTCGCTCGCCACCCCGACGTCGGCGACATCTCGGATTGTCCCGAAAAGCGTCGTCGTCCCCGGTGACGCGCTCGGGACCGAACGCACGAGGTTCACGCGCTCGGGACGGACGCTCCAGGACACCTCGTCATCGAGAGCGAGCCCTTCGACCGGCGCTCTAACCACGACCCCGCCGCTCTCGATCCCGCCGGCGACGACGCGTCCCGTGAGCAGATTGGCGATGCCGAGCAGTCTCGCCACCTCCGCGGACGCGGGGTGCGCGAAGACCTCGCGGCTGGCGCCGAACTGCAGCGAGGTCCCGTCACTGATCACGAGCACGTCATCAGCGAGGAAACCCGCCTCTTCGGGGTCGTGGGTCACGAGCACCGTCGAGAGTCCCGTCTCGCGTTGGAGCTCACGCACCAAGCGACGCAGGTCCTGGCGCACCGGCACGTCGAGCGCCGAGAAGGGTTCATCCAACAGCAGCACCGCCGGCTCAGCGCACAGGACTTGGGCGAGGGCGACTCGCTGACGCTGCCCGCCGGACAGGTGCGCCGGCATTGCCGATTCCAGTCCCGCGAGGCCGAGTCGTGCGAGCCAATACCGCGCGATTTCGGGCTTCGCCGCGCGCGCAAAGAGCAGCTGCCGCCAGACGCTCAGGTGCGGGAACAGCGTGAAGCCTTGGGCGACGTAGCCCACGCGCCGTCGAAGCACCGGGACCTCGCCAAGCGACTCGTCGCCCCACCAGAACTGCGCGGCGCCTGAGCCGTAGAGACCGGCGAGGCTGCGCACGAGGGCAGACTTGCCCGCACCTGACGGACCGAGCACGGCGAGGTGGCGCACGGGACGCGCACAGTCGAGAAGGAGGCGAAAGGAGCCCAATCGATGGTCGACCCCGAAGCGGATCGGGGTCGCGGGTACCGCCGCTGGTGTACCCACGTCACCGTCGGGCACCCGTCGCCGTCGCGGCCAGCGCAGTCGACTCGCGGCGACGACGAGGGTCGCCACAACGAGCGCGAGGGCCGTCGGGGCGAGCGTCGTCGACAGACCGGCGCCACTGAACTGGTTGTAGGTGTAGATCGGCAACGTAGCGGGGTTGTAGGCGAGCACCACCACCGCGCCATACTCACCGAAGGCGCGGAGCCATGCGAGCACCATTCCCCCACGGATCCCCGGCGCCGCGACGGGCACCGCGACGCGCACGAAACGCGACCACTCGCCGTGGCCCAACGTCTCGGCAACGTCGAGCAGACTCTGATCGACCGATTCGAAGGCCGCGCGCGCGGCGACGACGAGAAAGGGTGCCGCCACGAAGGTCATGGCGATGACGACGCCAGCGGGCGAATTGGTGAGCCCGCGGTGAAAGAGCCGGCCGAGGAACGTATAGGGTCCGACCAGGTAGATCAGCACGATGCCGCTCATCAGTGGCGGCAGGGCGAGTGGGATCTGCACGAGCACCCCGACGACCCTGGCCAGGCGACCGTGGGAACGCGCGAGCACGAAGGCGAGCGGGACGCCGAAGATGGTGATGAGCACGAGCGAGATCGTCGCGCCGCTCAGCGACGTCCACAACGCAGCGACGAGACCCGGCGCGTGAAAGCCCCGTTGTTGCGTCGTTGCGAAGCGCACCGCAAGTGCCACCAGCGGCGCCACCAAGTAGAGCACCACGAGTCCCGCGAGCCATCGAAGTGGTCGCAGGGCGTGGTTTCGCTCGCTCACGGGGACGGCGTGGCACTCGGCGTCGCCGTCGTGGGCGTAATCCCATTACGGCCCAGGATGGCGCGACCTCGTGGACCGAGCAGGAACGCGATGAACGCGCGAGCCGCCGCGCGATGCGGTGCGCGATTGACGAGCGCGACCGTGAACGTGGCTGCTAGGTGCACACCCACGAGCGCGACCGTGTGCAGGTGCGCGGCCGACGCCTCCACCGCGTAGAAGAAGCCGGCGTCGAGTTGGCCCGCGTCGAGCTCACCGACGAGCGACGCCTCGGTGAAGACGTTGTTGGCGGAGCTCGCGAGTAACGCCAGTCGGGGACGATCGTAGCGATGTGCGGCGTCTCGCAGGGCCAACACCGCGAGGGCACCCTTGGGGTCGCTCGCGGGGTCGGTACGCCCGAGCAGGAACCCCGGCCGGCCCACGACGTCGTACCACGGCGACGAACGCAAGGCGGCCGCGAAGGACGACGACGGATTGTAACCGAGTAGCAGCGGCGAACGACCAACCACGTGATACGAGGAAACCCAGTTCCCGTTCGCCGACCCTTCAAGTTCCCTGTTCACGCTCGGCGAGGCGCTCACGAACACGTCGGCCACCTCCGCGCCGCCCTTGATCTCGGCGGCGAGGGTCTTGGAGCCATTGGCGATGCCGACGAGGCTGTAGTGGGTCGCACGAGTGAACGCCGGGCCGATCTCACTCTGCATGAGATCGAGGAGTGAACCCGCGTAGAGTACGTCGACGGGACCACGAGTCGCACCCGACGCGCGCGCGACAACGCCCTGGACACCGGCGACGATGAGCAGCACGACCGCGAGCGCTCGAAGCGCGAGGTGGTGGGTCCACGAGACGTTCGCTGCGGGTCGTGCCAGGGACATCATGACTCCTCGACGGCTTGATGATGCGCAATCTCGAGTACGGCTGTGCGTCGATACTAGGTGTTTCGTGCTGCACACGCGCCAGATTTGCCTCGATTCGGCCGCGTCTGCGGTGACTCGCTGCGGACGTCGACCGGTTCGATACGTCACCCGTCGAAAGTAGGGTGAGGCCATGGTCGTGCGCGAAGAGAACGAATGGGTGGCGGTGTCGGCCCAGCTGCTGCGACCCGACGACCTCGCGGCCTGGGTCACCCGCGCCGACTGCGGCGCGGTGGTGACCTTCTGCGGCGTCGCACGCTCGACGTCGAGCTTCGAACACGAGATCGTCGAACTCGAGTACGAGACCGACGTCGCACTCGCCGAATCACGCATCCGCGACGTCGTGGCCGTTGCGCGCGACCGTTGGCCCGTCGTGCGCGCGATCGCGATCCACCACCGCATCGGTACGGTCAAGAACCGAGAACCGGCCGTCGTGGTCGCCGTCGCGTCGCCACACCGCCGCGAAGCGTTCGACGCCGCCCAGTTCTGCATCGACGCGCTGAAGCGAACGGTGCCCATGTGGAAGCGCGAGGTTTGGGAGGGCGGCTCGGCCTGGAGCGAGGAGGCTCAGGACATCGTTGACGTGAGCGATCTCGCCCCGTGAGCCGACTCCTGTTGCTCGGTCCGGCGCGCGAGGCGGCCGGCGTTGGTCACGCGGAGGTCGACGGTCGCACCCTCGCCGACGTCATCGCGAACGCGAACGCTCGCTTCGGCGTGCCCTTCGCCGAAATCGTCGCGCGGAGTCGACTGTGGGTGAATGGCGAGGACGCACCCCTCGATCACGCGGTGGGTCCGACTGACGAGATCGCGGTGGTGCCTCCGGTTTCGGGCGGGTGAGCGTCGCTCGTTCCCGCGAGCAGTGCCAGCGCGTGCACGAGCATCGGCGTTACGGCCGCGAGACACTCGAGCGCGGCCTTCGGCGACCCTGGGACATTCAGGACCAGGCTCAACCCGAAGGTCCCACACCGACCTCTCGACAGCGCACCGTAGGGACTCGTTGCTCGCATGACTTCGGCGAATCCGGGTGCCTCGCGCTCGATCACCGACAACGTGGCCTCGGGCGTCAGGTCCCGTGGCGCGAACCCCGTTCCCCCGATCGTGACGATGAGCCCGGCGAATCCCGTAGCGAGGTCGTGAAGGGTCGACGCCACTGACTCGACCCCGTCGGCGACGACCCGCTCGTCGACGATCTCGAATCCGGCACGGGCGAGTTGAGCGCTCACGGCCGGGCCCGCAGTGTCGACGCGCTCCCCGACGCTCGCGGAGTCCGAAACCGTTACGACCTTCGCGTAGTGCGCCACGGCTTGAGCGTAGACGGGCACGTCGCCGGCTGTCGGGTTCCGCGATTTGCTAGGAATTGGTATGAGCGAAACACCACGTCGGTGCGTCGATGGACGAGCCCGTGACTGACGGCGGCGTCGACGCGAACGCGCGTTCGGGTTCGCGAGCGGTCGCGCGCGCGCGCATCACCATGCGACCAGCGACCGCGCGCGCCGTAGCTGGCAACGAGATGAAAAAGGGCGACGTGCTGTCGACGGCGAGGTTCGCGGGTATGCAGGCCGCGAGGGACGCGGCGTCGTATGTGCCACTCCTCGACCCCGAACCCGTGCGAGACGTCACTGTTGACTTCGAGGTGGGCGCGGGGTTCATCGACGTGACCGTGGGCGCAACCTGCGTGAACGCGTCGTCAGCTCACGCGCGCGCACTGAGTGGTGCCACGGTCGCGGCCCTGACCGTCTACGACATGTGTAAGTCGGCCGACCGAACCATGCGAATCGGTCGGGTTGAACGCCTCACTCCCCTGCCTCACGACCCCGCGACGAACTGAGCGGGCGCTCTAGCTCTTCCTGTCCCAGGGTTGAGGTTGCACACTGGACCTGAAAGAGGGTCTGGTGGTGGACTCTGTGGTTGCAACGAACAACCCAAGGAGACCACCACCATGACCCCCAATGACGTTATCTACCAGCGCCGCGTGGCGTTGCTC
>JAKBCI010000040.1 GCA_021807965.1 Actinomycetes bacterium | reverse complement strand
CTCGGTCCGTCGGTGGCGGCCGGCCTCGGAACGCTCCTCGTCCTCGAGCCCGCCGTGATCTATCACGCGATTGGCCAGGCGCTGCACACCACGACCCAGACGCGCCAATCGCGCAAGGGGACCATCTCGACGTGGAAGGCGTACGCTCCCGCGTTCGCGGCGAAAGTCGCCGTCGAGGCGATCGACCGAGCGATGCGCGGCCAGACGTCGCCCACGCCGATCTACGAAGGCGAAGACGGCGTCATCGCGCGGCTGCTCGACGGTCCCGAGGCCCGCTACGACGTGTTGCTACCGGGTCCCGGCGAGTCCAAGCGGGCGATCCTCGACTCGTTCACGAAGGAACACTCGGCCGAGTATCAGGCCCAGGCCTGGATTGACCTGGCTCGCCGTCTCCACAGCCGCTATCCGCAGCTGCGCGACGCGGCCGAGGTGGACGAGATCGTGCTGTACACGTCGCACCACACCCACGTCGTCATCGGCTCGGGCTCGCGAGACCCGCAGAAGTACGACCCTGAGGCGACGCGCGAGACGCTGGACCACTCGATTGCCTACATCGTGGCCGTCGCGCTGCAGGACGGGGTCTGGCACCACGAGTCCTCGTACACCCGCGCCCGCGCGAGCCGCGCCGACACCGTGGCGCTCTGGCGCCGGGTGCGCACGGTCGAGGATCCGGCGTGGACGGCGCGCTACCACGCCGTTGATCCGCGCGAGCGGGCCTACGGTGGGCGCATCGAGATTCGACTCACCGACGGCACGCGCATCGTGGACGAGATCGCCTGCGCCGACGCCCATCCCCAGGGGGCTCGTCCCTTCGAGCGTCCCCAGTACGTCGAGAAGTTTCGGCGTCTGGCCGACGGGGTGCTCGACGTCGGCGAGATCGAGCGCTTTCTCGACGTGGTGCAGCGTCTCGGCGGGCTCAGCGGTCCCGAGCTGGGCGAGCTCACCGTTCGCGCCCCGCGCGGCGTCCTCGACGCACTGCCCCGAACGGAAGGGATCTTCTGATGCTTCACTCGCCCGTCAGTGCCACCGAGAAGCGTGAGCGGTTGCGACGGCGTTTGGCCACGCCGGGCATCACCGTCTGGCCGGGCGCCTTCAACGCGCTCTCGGCGATGCTCATCGAGCGTCACGGGTACGACGGGGTGTACGTGTCTGGCGCCGTCGTGGCCGCCGACTTGGGGCTGCCCGACGTCGGACTGACGACCCTCTCCGAAGTTGCCACCCGCAGCGCGCAGATCGCGCGGGTGACCGCGCTGCCGACGATCGTCGATGCCGATACCGGGTTCGGTGAGCCGATGAACGCGGCTCGCGCCGTGCAGGTCCTCGAGGACGCCGGGGTCGCCGGCCTGCACCTCGAGGACCAGGTCAATCCGAAGCGGTGCGGGCACCTCGACGGCAAGCAGGTGGTCGACCTCGACACGGCGCTGCGTCGGCTGCGCGCCGCCGTCTCGGCTCGCCGCGATCCGAACCTCCTGCTCATCGCGCGCACCGACGCGCGGGCCGTCGAGGGTCTTGACGCCGCGGTGGCGCGCGCCCGGGCCTACGTCGACGCCGGGGCCGACGCGATCTTCCCCGAAGCCCTGCTCGACCAGGGCGAGTTCGAGCGGCTGCGCGCGGCGGTAACGGTTCCCATCCTCGCCAACATGACCGAGTTCGGCCGTGGCGCCACGCTGCGGGTTGATCAGCTGCGCGACGTCGGCGTGAACCTCGTGATCTTTCCCGTGTCACTGCTTCGCCTGGCCATGGGCGCCGCCGATCGAGCCCTGGCGACGCTGCGCCGCGAGGGAACGCTCGCCGGCGTGCTCGGCGAGATGCAGACCCGCGAGGAGCTCTACGACTTGCTCGACTACGCGTCGTTCACCGAGTTCGACCAGTCAGTGTTCAACTTCCGCTCGAAGTAGGCGCGACGATCCGTGATAGAGCACTCGCGAGGACGGCGCGGACCGAACGGGCAGCGTGACGAGGTGAGTTCGACCGAGCGCGCACCGGCAACCGACGAGTTGGCCCGTCGTGGTTTCGACAACGGTCCGCTCTACGACGTGGCGCGACCGAGCTACCCGCTCGCGGCGCTGGAACGACTGGTGGCCTACGCCGGGCTCAACACCACGACGCGGGCCCTCGATCTCGGCGCGGGTACCGGGATCTTCACGCGCCAGCTGCTCGGCTACGTCGGCTCGCTGGTCGCGGTCGAGCCATCGGCCTCGATGCGCGCGGTCCTGGAAGCGACGACGCCGGGGGTTCGCGTGCTCGATGGCCGCGACGTCGCCATCCCCGCGCCCGATGAATCGATTGACCTCGTCGTCGTCGCCCAGGCCTTCCACTGGTTCGACGCGCCCCGCGCATTGGCGGAGATTCACCGGGTACTCGTCCCCGCCGGTGCGCTGGCCCTGATCTGGAACGAGCGCGACGAATCCGTCGACTGGATGGCGCGGCTGAGCCACGCCATGCGCTGGGACGAGTTCCGGCCGTACGCGAGCAACACCGACTTCGCGGCGGTCGTGGCCAACGGCCCCTTCGTCGACGTCGAGCACCACCGCTTCGCGCACGCGCCGCTGATGACCCACGACCAGATCGTGCAGCGAGTGCTGACGACGAGCTACGTCTCGATCATGGACGACGACGCGCGCCGCGAGCTGGTCGCCGCGGTGCGCGTAGTCGTCGATCCCCTCGACGAGCCGGTCGCCTTCCCCTACGTGACCGATCTCTACACCGCGCGTCGCGCCCCGGCGTAGCCGCGACAGGGCGGGGCTCGGTAGCCTGGCGACATGGCTCGCGATCACTACACCCACGGCCACCACGAGTCGGTGCTGCGCAGCCACCGGTGGCGCACCGCGGCGAACTCGGCAGGCTTCCTGCTGCCTCACCTGCGCGCGGGGCTGACGCTCCTCGACGTCGGGTGCGGGCCGGGCACGATCACCGCCGATCTCTCGCGGCTCGTCGGCGACGGCGAGGTCATGGGGATCGACCGCTCGTCGGACGTCGTCGCAGCCGCGGCGGCCGACTTCCCGCGAAGCCGGTTCCCCAATCTGCGCTTCACGACGGGGGACGTGTACCAGCTGGACTTCGCCGACGAGTCCTTCGACGTCGTCTACGCGCACCAGGTCCTCCAGCACCTCGCCGATCCCGTCGCGGCGCTTGGCGAGATGCGACGGGTGCTGCGAGTGGACGGCATCCTCGCCGTACGCGACGCTGACTACGGCGCCTTCGTCTGGTTTCCGGCCGACCCCGTGCTCGACCGCTGGCTCGCGGCGTACCACCGCGTGACCGAGCGCAACAGCGCGTGCGCCGACGCCGGACGCCAGGTGCACGCGTGGGTGCGTCGGGCGGGTTTCACGGATATGGTCGTCTCGTCGTCCAACTGGACCTACGCGACCGACGCCGAGCGAGCGTGGTGGGGTGGCCTGTGGGCCGATCGGCTGCTGGCGAGCGACCTCGCTCGCCAGCTCGTCGACTACGGCGTCGCCGACGCCGACGAGCTCGCCGAGTACGCCGACGCGTTCCGGCGCTGGGCCGAGGACCCCGACGGGATCTTCGTCGTCCCCAACGGCGAGGTGCTCGCGCGCCGCTAGCTACCCGAACGACGCGGCCAACGCCGGACGTCCAAAGAGGTAGCCCTGCGCGTAGTGAACACCGAGTGAGCGCAGGGTCTCGGCCTCGGCCGCGGTCTCGACGCCCTCGCCGACCAGCAGCGTCCCGGTGAGGCCGGCGAAGTGGCGCATGCCCGAGACGAGGGCCTGTCGGGCGGGATCATGGTCGATGTCGCGAACGAGGGAGATGTCGAGTTTGATGACGTCGGGGTGCAGCTCGAGGATGTGGTGCAGCCCGGCGTAGCCCGCGCCCGCGTCGTCGACGAAGAGCCGGCATCGTTCGACCGAGCCGACCGCTCGGCGCACCGCATCGAAGTCGTCGATGCGGGCGTGTTCTGTTATCTCGACGGCTACCTCGCGACTCGTCGTGGCCACTAGTTGGCGCCATTCGTCACCCAAGACGACCGCCGGCGAGAAGTTGAGACTGATCCACGTGCGAACCGGCAACGAGTGGGCCGCCGCGATCGCGGCGCTCGCGCACGCTACTTCGAGCTCGGAACTGAGGCCAACCGTGGCGGCGAGCGCGAAGTGCTCGTCGGGTGATCGCCCGTCATCGAAGCGCGTCAGCGCCTCGAAGCCGACGGTCGCGCCGCTGTGTAGGTCGACGACCGGCTGGAAGATGAGGTGGAACAACTGAGAATCAATGACGTCGCGGATCGACGCCCGGGCCGCGTCGAACACGATGGCGGTCTCGGCTTGGTCGCCAAAGAGCCCGCCGGCGAAGGAGCCCAGTTCATCGTGCAACGGGAGTCGTGATGGGGCGAACGCAACGTTCGCGCGCTCGCGCGAGCCGGTGGCGAGGACGCCGATGATCTCGCCCTTCCAGCGCACCGGCGCCACGGTCACTGCCTCCATCCCCGCGCGCTGGATCGCCCTCACCAACGGTTCATCGGCGAAGCCGCCCGGTTCGGCGAGGTCGATCCACCACGCGCCGTCGACGCTGCGCGCGAGGAAGGCCGACGGGCTGCGAACGTCGACGACGCGGCCCGGCTCGAGCTCGTCGAGGGTGACGCCCGCCGAGCCCGACACGACGAAGTCGTCGTTGGCGCCGCGCAGGAAGATAGCTGCCGCGTCGACGAAGTCGAGTCGCAACAGGGCTTGGCAGAGCGCCAGCGCCGAGCCTTCGATCGTCGGTGTCGAGCGTACTTCGCGCATGAGGTTCGCGATGTCTTGCGCGTCTCGGTTACCTCGCTCGACGTGGGCCTCGAGACGACGCTCGACACTGAGGTCGCGCTTCACCGCGACGTAAGCGATCGTTCCGCCGTCGTCGGTGACCGGCGAGATCGTGGTGTCTTCGTCGTAGAGTTCGCCGCTCTTGCGGCGATTGGTGATGACGCCGTGCCAGGACCGGCCGTGGCTGATTTCGTTCCAGAGGTCCTCGTAAAACGCGCGGTCGTGTCGGCCACTCGAGAACAGCGCCGGCGTTTCGCCGATCAACTCGTCGATCGAGTAGCCGCTCGTCAGCGTCGTCGCCGGGTTGGCGTAGAGGAGGCGGGCGGCGACGTCAGTAATCAGCACGGACTCGACCGCCTGATCGATGGCGGCGTTGAGCAGGCTGCTCTCGCGCACGGCTTGAGCGAGTCGAGCCTGCTCGCGAAGGCGCTGCAGGCCGATGCCGACCTGCAGCGCCAGGTCTTCGAGCGTGGCGATGGTAGCCACGTCGAAGGCGTTGGTTTCGGCCGCGTAGACGCTGAAGGCGCCGTCGAGGTAGCCGTCGACGAAGACCGGTAGTCCGATCGAGGAGCGGAACCCGTGCCGCGCCGCCGCCTCGAGCCACGGTGAGAACGTGGCGGACGCGGCGAGGTCGTTGACGAAGAAAGTTTCGCCGGTGCGTAACGAGCGCCCCGCGGGCCCCTGGCCCAGCTCGTTGTCGCCCCACGATACGGAGATCGGCGTGACGTACTCGCGGTGTTCCTTCGAGGAGGCGATGACGCGTACCGACTGACCCGCGTCGTTCACCGGGCGGCCATACCAGGCGAGCTCGTACCCACCTTCGTTGACCAGATTTTGGCAGAGTTGGGTCAAGAGGTCGACGTCGTTGACGGCGCGCACGAGAATCGCGTTGCCGGCGGCGAGCGCATTCAGCGCTCGACGGCCGTGGACCAGCGCTGCGATGTCTTGGCTCGCCGAGACGATGGCCGAGACATTACCCGTCTCGTCCAGTAGCGCGCGGTAGTGGGTGCGCATCCATCGCAACCCGCCATCGGCGGTGCGATAGCGGCACTCGAATGGTACGACGGCGTGACCCCGCAGAAGTTGGGCCCGCATCGCGAGTCGTGTCTCAACGTCGTCGTCGGCGTTGAAATCCGTGATCGGTCTTCCAACGAGTTCCTGGGGTCGCCAGCCGAGCACGTCGAACACCGAGGGAGATACCCATTCGATCACGCCGTCGCGGCTCGTACGCCACACGATGTCCGAGGCGTTCTCCGCGAGCAGTCGGTACTGTGACTCGGACTCGGCGATGGCCCGTCGATGGTTGACGGTCGCTTCCGCGTCGCGCCACGACACGACCCGCGTTGCGAAGTCGCCCGTCTCGTCTCGTACGTCGCGGCCGGTGATCGCGATCCAGCGGTATGTTCCGTCGGCCTGGCGCACGCGCACCTCGGTGGTGATGCGCTCACCCTGCAACATCGACGCCCGTTTCGATCGGACGTCGGCCAGGTCGTCAGGGTGTACGAGTTCGTCGAAATGACGTCCGACGAGTTCGTCCGGACGCCACCCGAGCAGTTGCTCGACGGTGTCAAAGGCCCACTGGATCCGGCCGTCGCGGTCGCCCACGACGACGACGTCGAGCGAGTTCTCGGCAATGAGCTGATAGCGCTCGCCGAGTTCGCGCAGCGACTCGCGGTTCGCAACCTCGTCGTCAACGTTGCGGATGCTGCCAATGAGCCCGACTCGACCGTCGTCGAACTCGATCGGTCGGATGGTGATGGCGAAGTAGGAGTAGTGCCCCGACCGCGTGAGCAGTCGCGCTTCGAAGCCCGCGGCGTTCGAACGTTCGACGGTAGCGGTCCACTCGTCGACGCGGCCGCGTTCGTCGGGGTGCAGCAGATCGAGCGCGCTCAGGCCAATCAGGTCGTCGGGCGCCCACCCCAGCACCTTCTCGCTGGACGGCGAGGCCCACGTGATGCGCATCTCGACATCCAGCTGGAAGACTGCGTCCGACGCGTTCTCCGCGAGCAGTCGGTAGTGATCGAGCAGGAGCGATTGTTCGGTCACGTCGCGCCACGTCACACTCAGCACGTGGCCCAGGCGACGGGCGCGCACGTCGACGACGACGTTGGTTCCTCGGCGCAGGTTGGCGTGGGGCAGCGCAGTCAGCCGAAGTGGTTCGTCGGTCTCGGCGGCGCGAACGAGGTGCGGCCAGAAGGCCGTTTCCTCGACGCGAGGTACCACCGCGCGGTAGCGCTGGCCGACGAGCTGGTCGGGGGCGGACGCGAAGTATTCGGCGGCGGCCTCGTTCACGAGCATGAACTCGAAGTCCGTCACCGTGCCGGCGTCGTCGTAGATGATCTTGGCGACCACTCGTGGGTCCAACTCGGTGTCGGGTTGGGCACGCGCCAACGGCGACGTCGCGCGACTCGACGCCGTCGGTTCGGTCACCACGACCTTTGACGTCGCGAACGCAACCCATATGAGCGTGGCGTCATACCCTCATGGTTACTACAGATCGTCTGAGAATTTCGGGAGTTTTTCCTGCGTTGATAGTGAGCGAGTCAGACCAGGATCCGTTGCGTCGCCCAGTCGGGCCCTAGATGAGCTCGGGCACCATGTCGATCGCCCCGCACGGGCATTCGCGCACGCAGATGCCACAGCCCTTGCAGAAGTCGTAGTTGAACTCGTACCGATTTCCGGCACCCAGCTTGGCCACGGCGTTGTCGGGACAGACGCCGAAGCAGTTGTCACACTCGAAGCAGTTGCCGCACGAGAGACACCGGCGCGCCTCGAAGAGGGCGTTCTCCTCGGTCAGTCCGCCGATCACCTCTTCGAAGTTCGTCTGGCGACGGATGCGCTCGAGCTCGGGGCGTCGCGTGCGCGGCGCGTCGGCGTAGTACCAGGTGTTCAGGCGGTCTGCGGTGGCGAGCGCGTGGCGATCGCTGGGAACCGACGTCGCGCCTCGCAGGTAGGCGTCGATGCCGCGCGCTGCTCGCTTGCCGTGTCCGACCGCCACCGTCGCGGTGCGATCCGATGGCGCGGCGTCGCCGCCGGCGAAGACGCCGCGCTCGTTGGTCATCATGGTGGGAGCGACCTGAACGATGCCGTCGCGCACCTCGACGTTGGCGTTGCCTTCGAGCAGCGAGAGATCGGTATCCTGTCCGAGCGCGAGGACGAGCGCGTCGGCGTCCAACTCTTCGTAGTCGCCGGTCGCCTCGGGAAAGCCGTCGGCGTTCAGGCGCATCTTCTCAATAATGAGCCGCTCGCCCTCGAAGCGATCGACGGTCGATAGCCAGCGAACGCTCACCCCCTCGCCGAGGGCCTGCTCGACCTCTTCGGCGTGAGCGGGCATCCGGTCGCGATTTCGTCGATAGACGATGACCGCCTCGGTCGCGCCGAGGCGACGCGCGGTGCGCGCCGCGTCGAGCGCGGTGTCGCCGCCGCCGTAGACGACGACGCGGCGGCCGAGCATCGGTGGATCGTCGTCGGCCACCCGATGAAGGAACGACACGGCGTCGATGACTTTCGCGGAGTCGCCGGCGGGAATGTTCACGCGCTTGCCAATCTGCGCGCCAACCGCGAGAAAGACCGCGTCGAAGGCGCCGTCGCGCCGCTCGGCCTCGATGTCGGTCACGGTGTGCGCGACCTCGACGTCGACGCCGAGGTCGACGATCCGGGCGATCTCGGCGTCAAGCACCGCGCGCGGCAGCCGATAGGCGGGAATCCCGTAGCGCAGCATGCCGCCGAGCTTGGGTGCGCCATCGACGAGCCGCACCGCGTGACCAAAACGGCGCAGGTGATAGGCCGCGCTGAGACCCGCGGGGCCCGCCCCGACGACGAGCACGCGGCGTCCGGAGTCGGGACCGGGTGCGGGCAACGACCAACCGTGTTCGATTGCCGCGTCACCGAGGAAGCGCTCGACGGCGTTGATGCCCACCGCCTCGTCGACCTGCGCTCGGTTGCAGGCGGTCTCGCAGGGGTGGAAGCAGACTCGCCCCATGATGGCCGGTAGCGGATTGTCCTCGACCAACCCACGCCACGCCGCCTCGTAGCCTCCCGACTCGGCATCGTACAGCCAGCCCTGGATGTTTTCGCCGGCCGGGCAGGCGTCATTGCACGGGGGCAACCGGTCGACGTACACCGGTCGCTCGACGCGCCACGAGCCGGTGTGGTTCGCGCGGCTGCTGCCGACGTCGAGGGTGATCGCGAAGGGTCGTTCCATCAGTCATCCTCTCGGACGTCGAGCTCGTTGGGCAGCAGCCCGTAGCGCACGACGTTGGCGTCCGCAATGGCCTGCAGGCGCGCAACGATGTCGGGACGACCCGATGGACCAACGAGATGGGCGTAGCGCCGCTGTAGTTTGAGGTACTCCTCGACGGGTGCCCAACGTCGGATCGCCGAGACGTTGGTCACGACGCCGTCTTCGGCCTCGAAGACCGGAAAGAGACCCGTTTCCTGAGCCAGCCGGGCCAGGTGGATCGTCTCGTTGGAGGCGGCGCCCCACCCGAGCGGGCACGGCACGAACACGTGGAGGTAGCGCGCGCCGCGCAAGCTCATGGCGCGCTCCACCTTGCGCTCAAGGTCGTGGAGATCGGCGACCGTGGCGGTGGCTACGTAGGGGATGTCGTGGGCCATCGCAATGCGGGGCAGGTCTTTACCTTGGCCGAAGGCATTGCCCGGCTCGTCGCCCACGGCGTCGGTGGTCGCCGTGCGCGCGGCCGGTGGCGTCGCCGCCGAGCGCTGCACGCCCGTGTTCATGTACCCCTCGTTGTCGTAGCAGATGAAGAGCACGTCGTCGTTGCGCTCGAACATCCCCGACAGGGTCCCAAAGCCGATGTCGACGGTGCCCCCGTCGCCGGCCTGGCCGACGACGCGCACGTCGTCGCGACCCTTTACGCGCATGGCCGCCGCGACGCCGGTGG
>JAKBCI010000039.1 GCA_021807965.1 Actinomycetes bacterium | reverse complement strand
GATGAGCAAGAGTGGCGTCGCGCCCATCACCAGAATTCGCACGACGTCGTACATGCTCAGACCGTCGGCGCGTCGCTGGGTGTACGTGGCGATCGCGAGGATGATCGTCAGCACCGTGAACTCACTGGGCTGAAACTGGATGAAGCCCAGGTTGTACCACCGCTGGGCGCCCAGGGCGCTCTGACCGGCGACGAACACCCCCGCCAGCGCGAACAGGGAGATCACGTAGAGCGGCGTGGCGAGAATATCGAACCGTCGGTAGTCGAAGCGCGAGATGACGTACATCACGACGATGCCCAGGACGACGAAGAAGCCTTGGCGCTCGAGGTAGTAGTGCGGGTTGTAGCCGGCGTCGACCAGCGCCTGTCTCGTCGCCGAATAGATCATGACCACGCCGATGATCCCGAGCGCGACCAGTCCGCCGAACAGGCCCCGGTCCATGGTGTCTCGACTGCGCACGCGCGTTGACGCGGCGAGCAGGGTGTCACTCACGAGATCGTCTCGGCCAGGGCCGCGCCATCAATGGGCACGCCGAGCCACCAGGTCAGCTGGCGAGCGGCCTGAAAGGCCAGCATCGCCAAGCCATTCGCCGTAGGACAGCCGCGTCGTTCGTACTGGGAGCGCCATTGAGTCATGCGTGGTTCATACGTTATATCGACCGCCACCGTTCGCGGTCCCACCCCTGGTGCGACGCCACTCGCGAGGCGGCCAGCCACCGGTGTCGTGTTGACGACCAGGTCGAGGGGACCACCGTGGGCGCCGATGCGAACGACGTCGTAGTGCTCGGCGAGCCACGCCGCGGGTTCGCGGCGCCGCGCCACGACGTCGATGACGTCCGCGCCAGCCCCGGCCAAGGCGTCAACAATCCCCCGGGCCGCGCCGCCGGCCCCGATCACCAACGCGCGAGACCCCGCCACGTCCATCCCGAACTGGTAGTCCAGCGACGAGACGAATCCCCCGCCGTCGGTGTTGGCGCCGTACAGTCGACCCTCGCGCACGATGACCGAATTGACGGCACCGACGCGACGGGCCACGTCGTCCACCTCATCGCACAGCGCCAGGGCCGGCGTTTTCAGGGGCATCGTGAGCGACAGCGCGTCGACGGTAACGCCGAGCACGTCGCGTAGACGAGCCACCTGGTCGACGTCGACGTCAATCGCCACCGAGGTTCCCTCGAGGCCGGCCATCGCCAAGCCAGCGCGGTGCAGCGCGGGCGAGAGCGAGTGCGCGACGGGCGAGCCGGCGACCCCGAGACGCCACATCACCCGATCCCCCGCGACGCCGCCAGGCGTTCATTGGCGAGTTGCTGTGCGAACGTCGTCGAGAATGCCTCGGTTCCCGAGCGGTCAACGACCGTGAAGTACAGCCAGGGACCCGGAGGCGGGTTCAGCACCGCGCGCAGGGCCGCCGTCGACACCGTGCAGATCGGCGTCGGCGTCAATCCGTTCGTGAGGTACGTGTTGTACGGCGAGCGCGTTCGCAACATCGCGTGGGTGACCGACCCGCCGTCCATGCCGAGCGCGTACAGGATCGTGGCGTCCATCTGGAGCGGTCCACCGCGCGCCAGACGATTGAAGATGACGCGGGCCACCTTGGGCATATTGGACGGGTAGTACCCCTCCTTCTCCACGATCGACGCCGCCACCACCAGCTGATAGGCATCCAGACCAGCGCGCGTGGTCGTTGGTGCCAGACCCACCGTCGTCGCCTCACGTTGAAAGGATGCCACCATCTGCTCGACCAACGCCCGCGGTGTCACCTGCGGCGTCAAGCGGTACTGGCCCACACCGATGAGCCCTTCGAGGGAACCGCGCGGCGCGTACGGACTCGACCTCGCGGCCCGCGTCGCGTCGAGCACGAACTGGTTGGCGAAGGTGTCACCGGCCCGACTGGCGACTTGGAGGGCGACCTCATGCAGCGTCAACCCCGGTACCACCGAGACGATGGGGGCGGCGAAGATGCCCTTCACCGCGGCGAAAGACGAGTCCTGTCGGAACACGTAGGTTCCCGGGTAGACCGTCGGCGCACCGAAGACCAGTGCGTCGAGGCGAAACGCGAAGGGGCTCGCGATCACGCCCGCCGCGTGCAGCTCGCCGGCGATCGCCGCGAGGGAGTCTCCCGGGTGCACCGTCACCGTGACGGGGCGACCAGGTCCACCAATCGGGTAGACCTGCAACACGAACCACGCCACCGCGACGACCACCAGCGCCGTAGCGCCGCCCGCCACCCACCACAGCCTACGGCGCACGAAGTGAGTCCACGTAGTGCTGCAGCAGCACGACGGCCGCGGCGCTGTCGACTCGCTCGCGGTGATCGGCGCTGCGGTGACCGGCGGCGTGCAGGCCGCGCGTCGCCTCGCGGGTCGTCAGCCGCTCATCCCACTGGATGATCGACGCGTGATGCAGCGACGCGCGAAGCGCCGAGAACACGCCGTCGGCCATCAACGTGCTCGTCGTCTCTCGGCCCGACAACGCAACCGGTCGGCCCACCACGATCAGGTCGACGGACTCCTCCTCTACCATCTGGCCGATCAGCATCACCAGGTCCTCGCCCACGTTGAGCGCCGCTCGAGGAAAGGCCATCGTGCGCGCCGAGTCAGTGATCGCGACGCCACAGCGCTTCGCACCGGGATCGAGGCCGAGAATCCGGCCCACGGCTCTACAGCGACGCGGCCGACGCGAGCACTCGCTCGACGCCGCCGACGTCACGACCGCCGGCCAACGCGAGTCGGCTCGTGCCGCCCCCGCCCCCGCCCACCAGTGCCGCGAGGCCCTTTACCACGGCCTGCGCATCGAGTGACTCGTCGGTCGCTACCGCAATGCCCACCTTCGAATCCGCGACGCCGACCAACACGCAGAGGCGATGACCGCGTCGCTGCACGTCGTGGGCGAGGCCGCGGAGCTGGTCCCCCGAGACGTCGTCGACGCGAGCGATGACGTCGGCGCCCGGGAAACCGCGGTGCAACTCGTCGACCAGCGCCGCGAGCCGGGCCTGGCGCAGGGTGCCCAACTCACGTTCAACGTCCCGCTGACGCTCGAGGAGCCGAGCGAGGGCCGGCACCACGTCCTCGCGCGACGTCTTGAGCACCCCAGCGACCGCGGCGACGACCCGTTCGAGCTCGCGACTGCGCCGCATCGCTCCCAGACCACTCACCGCTTCGATCCGCCGGGTATTGGCCCCGATGGATGACTCGCTCACCAGTTGGACTTGGCCGATATCGCCCAGTCGGTCCACGTGCGTGCCACCGCAGAACTCGAGGCTGTGGGGACCGGCGCGTACCACTCGAACCCGATCACCGTACTTGTCGCCGAAAAAAGCCACCGCGCCCATGGCTTCGGCCTCGCGCTTGCTGGTCTGGATCGTATCGACGCCCTCGTTGGCCACGACGTCGCTGTTCACCATGACGAGCACGGCGTCGACCTCCTCGTCGCGCAGGCCCGCGCCGTGGGAGAAGTCGAATCGCAGTCGATCGTCCGCCACGTACGAGCCCTGTTGGCGAACGTGGTCGCCGAGCACCGCTCGCAGTCCCGCGTGCAGCAGGTGGGTCGCCGTGTGGTTGCGTCGGATCGCCTCGCGGCGAACGGGGTCAATAGTCGCCACGGCCACCTGCCCGGGCAGGATCTCGCCGCGTAGCTGACCCCGGTGCGCGATGAGCCCGCCAGCCACCGTCTGGGTATCGTCGACCTCGAAGCGGCCCGTCTCGGTCACCACCGTCCCGGCGTCGCCGACCTGCCCGCCGGACTCGGCGTAGAACGGTGAGACTTCGAGAAACAGCTCGGAAAATGACTCGCCGCCGAGCACCGCGATCACCTCAGTCTCCACGCTGTAGCGCGACACCTCACGCCCAACGAACTCGGTCTCGCCGTGGCGCTCGAGAAGCTCGCGATACTGGGTGTCGTCGGCCACGCGAAGCGTCTTGGCCGCCGCGCGAGCCCGGGCGCGCTGGTCCCGCATGGCCTCGTCGAAGCCGTCGTGGTCAACCGTCAGTCCCGTTTCCTCGGCCACCTCTTCGGTCAGCTCGACGGGGAATCCGTGCGTGTCGTGCAGTCGAAAGGCGACATCACCGGGAATCACCGTCTCGCCGCGCGCGACCACCTGGGCGCGAGCTTCGTCCAGGAGCGTCATACCGGCGCGCAGGGTGCGTTCGAAGCCGGCCTCTTCGCGTTCGAGGACCTCCACGATCAGGTCTCGGTCCTTGATCAGCACCGGGTACGCCGAGCCCATCTTCTCGATCGTGGCGTCCACCAGCGCCGCGACCAGTTTCGCCTCAGATCCCGTTCGTCGCGCCGCGAGGATCGCGCGGCGAACGATACGGCGCAGCACGTAGCCGCGCCCTTCGTTGGTCGGCAGTACGCCGTCGGCCACGAGCATGGTCATCGCGCGGCCGTGCTCGGCGATGCGCAGGGTCGCAACGTCGACAGTCGCATCGCGGCCGTAGGGCCGGTCGACGGCCCGCGCGGCGGCGTCGAGCAGCGGCGCAAAGAGGTCCGTCGCAAAGACCGACTCCACCCCGTTCAGGATCGACAGGACACGTTCGAAGCCGGCGCCGGTATCGATGTTCTTCGTGGGCAGCTCGGTCAGGGACCCTCCGGGCCCGCGTTCATACTGCATGAAGACGAGGTTCCAAAACTCGATGAAGCGGTCCTCGCCTCCGTGCGCCGGCCCGCCGTCGGCGCCAAAGGCGCTGCCCTTGTCAAAGAAAATCTCCGAACACGGTCCGCACGGCCCACTGTCGCCCATACCCCAGAAGTTGTCCTCGTCGAGCCGTTGGATCCGTTCGGGCGCGACACCGATCACGTCGCGCCAGATAGCCTCCGCCTCGTCGTCGGACAAGTGAACCGTCACCCAGAGCCGGTCCGGGTCCAGGCCGAACCCCTCGGTGATCAGGCCCCACGCGTACTCAATGGCGCGTTCCTTGAAGTAGTCGCCAAAGGAGAAGTTCCCCATCATCTCAAAGAAGGTCAGGTGACGCTGCGTCGTGCCGATGATGTCAATGTCCGGCGCCCGAAAGCACTTCTGGATCGACACCGCGCGCCGGTAGGGAGGCACCTCCTCTTGGAGAAAGTAGGGCTTGAACGGCACCATCCCCGCGATGGTGAACAGCAGCGATGGGTCGTGGGGAATGAGACTCGCCGAGGGCACCACCGAGTGGCCGCGCGAAGCGAAGTACGACAGAAACGTTGATCGAAGTTCGGCGGCTTCCACGGCCCTCACTCTACTGGCGGGCCACCCGGCGCCCGCCTGGAGCGCAGCCGCCAGCTCTGCGCCGTCGCCGGCTCGTCACCGTGCTCGGATGGTTCGTAGAAGTTCACGTCCGTGAGCGACGTCGGGAGATAGGGCTGGTCAACCCAGCCGCTCGGCTCGTCGTGCGGATAGCGGTAGTTAGTTCCGAACCCTTCGCTCGCGGCCCCCGAGTAGTGGGCGTCGCGTAGGTGGTCGGGCACGTCGACGCCGCCTCGGCGTACGGCGGTCGTCGCCGCACCGAGCGCGCGAGTCACGCTGTTGCTCTTGGGCGCGAGCGCCAGCGCGAGCGTCGCCTGGGCCAGCGTGAGTCGCGCCTCGGGTAGCCCGACGAGCTCCACGGACCGTGCGGCGGCGTCGGCTGTCCACAGCGCGCGCGGATCCGCCAGGCCAATATCCTCGCTGGCCAAGATGACGAGGCGGCGAGCAATGAACCGCGCGCTCTCCCCGCTCTCGAGCAGCGTCACGAGCCAGTAGAGCGCCGCGTCAGGATCTGATCCGCGTACGGACTTAATGAAGGCGCTGATCTGGTCGTAGTGGGTGTCACGTGACTGGTGGTACACGCGCCCGTCGCGCGCTCGCACCACGTGCTGACTGGTCACCGCGCCATCGCCGGCGAGCACGATCGCCGTGTCGAGCGTCGTCAGCACCGCGCGGGCGTCACCGTCGGCGCCGTCGACCAGCGTCTCGATTGCCGCGTCGTCAACGTCTCGGCCCCGCAGCGCCGCGCCCCGCAGCGCGAGTTCTCGCAGCGACGTCGGCGAGAGACGGCGCAGGCGCCACAACGTCGTTCGACTCAGTAGGGCGGCGTTCACCTCGAAGTACGGGTTCTCCGTCGTCGCCCCGATGAGGACGATGTCGCCGACTTCCGTGGCCGGCAACAGCAGATCCTGCTGGGCCCGATTGAACCGGTGCACCTCGTCGATGAACAGCACAGTCGGTCGGCCCCGTTCGCCGAGCCGGCGGCGGGCGGCGTCCAGGGCGTCGCGCACGTCGCGTACGCCACTCGTCACCGCCGACAGGCTCGCAATGTCGTAGCCCGCGCCGAGCGCCACGAGTCGAGCAATGGTCGTCTTACCCGTGCCGGCGGGTCCCCACAGCACCAGTGAGGTCAGTCGGCCGGCCGACACCATCGCGCGCAGGGCTCCCCCCTCGCCCACCAGGTGGTCCTGGCCCACGACGTCGTCGAGCGAGCGCGGGCGTAGCAGCTCCGCCAGTGGCGCCGACGCCGCCCGGCGCCGGTCGGCGGCGTCGTCGAAGAGCGACGTCAGGTGTCCTTCGCCACCGTGCGAACGTGCAGATCTCGCAACTGACGTTCAGTGATCGCCTTGGGGGCGCCGGTCATCAGATCCGCGCCCGACTGCGTCTTCGGGTAGGCAATCACCTCGCGAATGTTCTCCTCGCCGGCAAAAATAGCGGTTAGACGATCGATGCCGAAAGCGAAGCCGGCGTGGGGTGGCGCACCGTAGCGAAAGGCCCCGAGCAAGAAGCCGAATCGACTCGCCGCGTCGTCGGCGGAGATGCCCAGCGCCGCGAAAATGCGTGACTGGATATCGGCGCGGTGGATGCGCACCGACCCACTGCCCAACTCCCAGCCATTCAGGACGAGGTCGTACGCCTGCGATCGCACCCGCAGGGGATTCGTCTCGATGAGGTCGAGGTCGTCGGCGTGCGGCATTGTGAATGGGTGATGCGCCGCGAGCAGGTTCCCGTCGTCGTCGACCCCTTCGAACATCGGGAACTCGGTCACCCACAGGTAGCGATGCGGCCCCTGGCTCACCGGGGGCCCGCCGAGCATCACGCGCAACGATCCGAGCACTCGACAGGCCCGGTCGTGCTCGTCCGCGACGACGAGCACCAGGTCACCGACCACCGCGTCGTCGACGGCCCTGATCGCGGCGGCCTCGTCGGCGTTAAGGAACCGGCCGAGCGGCGCGTCGAGCCCGTCGCTCGTCACCCGGAACCAGGCGAGTCCCTTCGCGCCTAAGGCCTTCGCCTCATCGGTCAGCTGGTCCAGCCGGCTGCGGGTGAGCGACGCGCCGTTCGTAAGCTTGATCGCCTTCACGGCCGGGGCACTCAGTGCCTTCACCGACGTCGACGCGAACGCGCTCGTGAGGTCCTGCAACGTCATCGCGAAGCGCAGGTCGGGCTTGTCGGTGCCGTAGCGATCGAGGGCGTCGGCCCACGTCATCGTCGCGATCGACTCGGGACGCTCACCCGTCGCCTCTTCGGCCGCGTCGAGCACCGCGCGCGACACGAAGGCCATGATGTCTTCTTGGGAGACGAAGCTCGCCTCGAGGTCGAGCTGGGTGAACTCGAACTGACGATCCGCTCGAAGATCTTCGTCGCGCAGGCAACGCGCGATTTGGTAGTAGCGGTCAAAGCCGCCGACCATGAGCAACTGCTTCGCGATCTGCGGGCTCTGGGGCAAGACGTAGAACTCGCCCGGGTGCTGGCGCGACGGCACGACAAACTCCCGGGCGCCTTCGGGCGTCGGCGCCCACAGCAGCGGGGTCTCCACCTCGCAGAAGCCCTGCTCGTCCATCGCCGCGCGCAGCGCGCGATTCACGCGCGCGCGCAGGCGCAAGTTGCGTTGCATCGACTCGCGACGCAGGTCCAAGAAGCGGTAGCGCAACCGCACCGGCTCGTCGATGTCGGTCCGCTCATCGAGCTGGAACGGCGGAGGCTCGGCCGCGGCCAGCACTTCGACGTCGCACTCGGTGAGCTCGACCTCACCGGTGGACAGCCGGGCATTGCGGGTGCCCTCGGGCCGGCGAGTCACCGTGCCGGTCACTCGAACGACGTACTCGCTGCGCACGTCGAGCGTGCCGGACACGACCGCCTGCACGAGTCCCGAGCGGTCGCGCACGTCCACGAAGGCCAGGTGCTCGCCGTGCTCGCGGCGCTTGGCGACCCAGCCGCAGACCGTGATGCGCCGACCGATCATCGAGGCGTCAATCGACCCGCACAGCAGGTCGCGCAGGCTCGTGGCGTCGTGGCTCGTCATCATCGTCATCACTTCTCTGTCAGTAGTTCGCGCACGACGGCGACGAGGTCGCCTTGGTCAATCGTTCGCTGCGCCTGCGCGAAGTCCCCGCTGCGCAGGTCCCTAATCGTAACGCGACCGGCGGCGTGCTCGGTGGGCCCGATCAACAGGGCCCAGCGCGCACCCGAGCGATCGGCCGCTCGCATCTGCGCCTTCATCGACCGTCCGTCGTACGCGCGCGACACGGCGACGTCCCCGCGCCGCAACGCGTCGGCCAAGACGGTCGCGGCCCCCGAGCCGGTCGTATCGACCACGAAGACGTCCGGCGTGCGCGACATCAACTCGTCGCTGACGCCTTCGGCCTCTCGAACCATCAGCAGGCGTTCGATGCCGCAGCCGAAGCCGATGCCGCTCGTCGGCGGCCCCCCGAGCTGCTCGGCGAGGCGATCGTAGCGTCCGCCGCCGCCGATGGCGTTTTGCGCGCTGTCGAGGGCGTCGGCCACGAATTCAAACGTCGTGCGCGTGTAGTAGTCAAAGCCGCGCACGAGGCGTGGCGCAAGCACCGCCTCGATGCCGATTCCCTCGAGACCGGCGATGACCTGGGCGAAGTGATCACGGCACGCGTCACAGAGGTACTCGGGCAGCATCGGGCCACGCTCGGTCACCGCGACGCACGCTTCGCGCTTGCAGTCGAGCACGCGCAGGGGGTTCCTCGCCCACGTGGGGCGATGCTCGTCGCACAGCTGTGCGGCGTTCGCCTCGAGATGGGCTCCCAGGTGCGCCACGTAGTCGCCCCGGCATTCGTCGTGCCCCATCGAGTTGATGAGCAGCCGCACGCGAGCGAGTCCGACTCGCTCAAAAAACCGCCAGGCGAGCGCAATTACCTCGACGTCGAGCTCGGGATCATCGCTGCCGAGCGCCTCGACGCCTAGCTGATGGTGCTGTCGATAGCGCCCCGCCTGGGGACGCTCGTAGCGGAAGGCCGGCGTCACGTACCACGCCTTCCACGGCGTCGGGGGCTGGTGCTGCACGAAAGCCCGCACCACCGACGCGGTGCCTTCGGGTCGAAGCGCCCACGTGCGCTCACCACGGTCAGTGAAAACGTACATCTCCTTGCTCGCCACGTCGCTCGTCTCACCAATTCCCCGGTTAAAGACGCCGACGTCTTCGAATATCGGCGTGATGATCAGGCCGAAATCATACCGGTGCGCCAACGACGCGAAGATCGAGACCACTCCCTCCCAGAGGGCCGAGGCCGGCGCCAGGACGTCGTGGGTACCCACCGGCGCGCGAAACGGCGGCGTCGACTCGCTCATGAACCCTTGTTCTGACCGGGCAGCTGGCGAAACGCGTCGAAGACGCCGTCGACCGCTTTGAGGGCACTGAGCAGGCTGGAGAGATGGGTGGGGTCGGCTAGCTCCACGTCAAACACCATCCGCACGATTCGAGACCCCGAGGACGTCGTACTGCTCGAGATGATGTTCAGGTGGTACTCGGCCACCACCTTGGAGACGTCCAACAACAGGCGTGATCGGTCGAACGCGAGCACCTCGAGCACCGCGCGGTACTGGCCCCCGGCCGAACCGTCCCACTCGACGTCGATGATCCGCTCGCCGA
>JAKBCI010000038.1 GCA_021807965.1 Actinomycetes bacterium | reverse complement strand
GTCACTCTGGCGTAACTCGTGTCCAGGGGGTCTGACCACGATGCCTGGCATACCCGAAGCCACAGGTGCTCTTCAGGAGCGACCACCCGTGTCAGCAGCATCAAGGCTGCACGCGACGAAGGTCAAACGCTCGAGATACCGCGTCGCGGAGTTCTCCGAACTCACCCGATTCGAGGAGGTCAACCAGCGACTTCCCGTCAAGGTTCTTAGCGGGTCGTCGCACGACGTCGGCGATCTTCTCGGTCTTGATATGCGCCAGTAGTTCCGACGTCGTCTCGTCGAGGAGGCCCACGTCCCCGACTCGATCAGCCGGTACTCCGTTCTTTAGCCACTTGGCGTAAGCCTGCCGAGTTACCCCGAAGGCGTTGGCCACCTCGGTACGGCTCAGCTTCCACAGACGCTCGAGTCTCCTAAGTGGCTGTGATCGCATACCCTCCTCTAGGCCTTCGGCGATGACCGCGGCTCGCTCTAGGGAGTCGGCCAACAAGGCCGCCACGAATGCGGCAGGCTGCTCGCGCGCCGCTTCCACGGCCTGCTCGACGGTGCTGGATGCCTTTCCCATGAGACCTCCTCTCTCATGACTGTACCGCAACCATTCGTCAACCGCAACCATTTGTCAACCTCGACTTCGGCGAACCGCTTGGTTGGAGGGAAGCTGGTAGCGCCCCGCACCCAAGCGGACTAGGGACGTCACCTCCATTCGCTGGATGGCCTTCTCCACCGCCCACCGCCGGCGCAAGTCATTGTCCGAATTCGGACGGGCTACCAGGTCCCGTAACCTGAACACGCCACGCCCATCCACCAGTTCCGGCAGCATCGCCAGGATCTCGTCGCGCACCGTTACACGCTGCGGACTAGGGCGAACACCGATTTGGAAGGATTCGAGGCGAACCAGCCACGGTTTCGCCTGGGGTGACTGCACCTCCACCAAATGGGACCCATGCGAAACGGGTCCCACGTGCCCGCCATACCGTCACGGACCAGGGCCGAGTCTGTCGTTCCCGTAACCGCAGCGCCGCCGGTTGTCCGTCCGTGTCCGAAAAGAACCCGTGTTCAGGCCCGGATTCGACGGACCCGTCCCTCCGGAAGTATTCGGGCACGCGAACCATTGTCTGATCGGAAGCACAGACCAGCAGCCTCACACGGTCGTCCTCGACTCAACGGAGTTGCGGCGGTGACCTGTCGCACAATGCGAGGCAGAATCATCTACGTCGGTGCGCCCTACAACTACGCCAGCAGGCTGTCAAGCCTCTGCCCCTTCCTAACCACCGAATTGGTTGAACGCACTCGTCAAGGTCAGAGCCGCTGTCAGTAACGCCAACAGCCCTCGACCTGATATCGGATCGAGGGCCGTGGTCATTGCGACGGGAAAATGCGTCGCCCGTTTTGAACTACGAGATGCTGAAACTCGTAAGCGTGAACGTGCCCGAGCCGTCAGCAGTACCGACGCCGTCCTCATAGCCGCCGCCTCCGCCAAAGGACAAGCCCATGCCCGTCACATTGCTCGCCGCAGCTGAAAAGGCTGAGTTGGAGTAGTCAGCATTGCCATCCCAATCACCCCAATTGATCGACGATGGCGACAGGGTGGCTGTGACAGTGAAGGTTCCGTTGCCAAGGTATTGGAAGGAGCTCGCCGAGTTCTGAGACCACCAGTAGTTTGTGTAAGCAAATCCGCCCGCATTACTGGTTTCGAAGAAGAGGCGCACACTCGCTGGTTCTGTTCCTCCGAAGGGATAGAAAATGAAGTCCGAAGCAGGCGCCCCGGCGATAGAAAACGTGGCGGTAACGGTCTTGCCTAAGTCGTTACCCCGATAGCTTGAGTTACCCTGCGTGTTGATCAGCAGAGCGGTGTTGGGCTGATTCGTGAAATTGAATGTGGCGAGCCCGCTTTCCGAGGGGGCTACCTGGGACAGCGAGAGATCCCCCATGGGGGACGGGTTGTAGTAGCCCAGGTGCCAACCAGAAGCGCCGGGCCCGTTCGGGGCCGCGCTCGCCAGTGCCGGAGCAATGAGCACTCCGGCCATAGTGAGGGCCGCGGCCAAGACATTGAATCGTTTCACGTCATACCTCCCTTGTGAAGCACGGGTGCGACGGTTTCGCCACTGACTCATCGCGGGCTTCGTGGCGACCAGGTACACGCCCGCGAGTCTCTGTCTCGATCCCCGCCGAAAGATCTTCCCGGCAACGACGAGCCTATAACCGATCTCTGGTCGTTGCAAACGGCGATGCGCCAGGCACCGGCGAGCGATCGCAATGCACTGGGGGTTGGCCAATTCATCGAAGTGCGTGCCGAATTTACAACCGCTCTAGAAGCGACTTTCAGACCGGAAGTCAACCGGACGACATGGTCGGAATCGCAACAACTGCTGAATCACACAAGGGGAGCACGCTCGGGATTCCGTTCTCACCTCCAACCGCTAATTCGCCAGCGGATTGTGCTCCATCGAGTCACTGTCTAGGGAAGGCGGTAAGCGCAATACCGACGGAGGTCAATGTTCGAAACGTGCCACCGACCTCCACTCCTATCTCGGCTAGTGCCGTAAGGACTCGCTCACAGGCGGTCCCGCGCTGGCGCAGCGTTCTCTTCTCGATCCGGAAGGGCGCCAACCGGACCAGCCACTAGTTCGTATGGGATAACGCTCCTCCACCAATGCGAAAGGACCGTTCCGTCGGTGCCGGGCCTTTCAATTTCCCAGTTCATGCAAGTATTACCCTTGGTAGGTTGGCGAGATGCCGGGCGCACCGCAGCCTTCTTTCGTGGATGAACTCATCCAAGCGCCCGCCGGTGTAGCACTCTTAGCTCGCTTGGAGGCCACGAAACGCGATGACGTCTCTCGGTTCGAATGCCCAACCGACTGCAACCATGACTCCGTTCGCCTCGCAGCATTGTCGATCCAGGAGATGCCGTACGGAGAACTACTGGAACTGGCCGTCTCCGCTGCCCAACAATTCGCCGGCCCCTGGAGTGGCCAAGCACTCACGTCACTCCCGTACCTGTACGAGCACGCGAAACATCGTCGCCAGATTGCCGAGGCATTATCGGCAAGGTTCTACCTACCACTCCACCGCGACCCAGACTTAGGCGCGCAACAGTGGTGGTACGAGGAGCCGATCAACTCGCAGCAACGCGCTGGCATAACCCCGTGCTTTACCAATTACACGCTCTGTTACGGCAACGGTGAGTTCACTTGGGGCGGTCTCTGGACCATCACGGACCCGCCACCTCAAATTCACGATGCCCTAATCTTGACCTGGGACTTCTTCGGATGGCCAACGTCGCGGTGGTTGCTCCCCGTTCGCTCGGACGCGCGTGTATGGGTCATCAACCGTCCAGCGGACTGGACTCGCTTGGTAGAGACCTATCCGAAGGCAGCCGCGCATCCACACGCTGGCTGGGAACTGCCGGGGCCGAACCAGCATCCTTCAGATACGAAGCTGCTACGTTCACTCGCTACCCAGCACGCAGTGAGGTCTGAGATTGCCCTGCACGTGTTGCCCGACTGGGAGCGTGTAGCAGCGGACTTCGATGGGGTCCATCTCAGTTGGGCGGGGTTCCTCACGACTGAGGGTTTCATTAGCGACCTTTCCAACGGAGGTGTCACGATGATGCGCTTCTGGGGCAGTGAGCGCACACTCTGGCTCCATGACGTATTTGAAACGCCGGTTCCCCTCGAGGCTCCCATGCTCACGGGTAGCGTCGGCGGTGGCGTTGGAGTCGACGCGTCCACTGATGATGGACGTCGGGCGCGAGATTCGCGAGCCCTCGACACCCTCTTAGGACGTTGAGAGTTTGGCCTGAATACTGGGCGCAGTCATTGCTACGCTTTTTGCGCAGCCGTCATCTCAGAGTCCGCGTGGCTTCCCCGCATCTCCCCCAACCGGTTCGGTTGTGACAGCGCGTGTCCTATTTGGACCCACCGGTTTGCCGCAGCGAGCCAACACCGTCGCGTTTCGAATATCGCACTACGCGTTCGACGAAGTTCAGTGAGACTCCAGTACTTGGCGCCACCAGCAAACGACGAGGTCGGACACGAGCGTTCAGCCCTGATGTCAGTGCACCAGCATCTCGTCGCGCTCTCGCGCCATCGTCGAGGCGTAACTCCGAACCGGCCCCTTGGACGCCACGTCGCCGAGGGCAGCGCGGCTCGTGACGTTCGACATGGTGCCCCAGCTCTACGACAGTGGTGTTGGCATACCACGATCCGGCGATCGACGTAGTCCAGGTTCTCGCGCATCGGTAGCGTGAGATCTCGTGATGGCCCACCAGAGTGAGAATCTTCCCACGGCTCCCCCGGCCTTCATCGTGTTCGATCTCGACGGAACCGTCGTCGACTCGGCGGACGGGATCGTGTGGTCGTTCGAGGCCACGCTGCGCGACTTCGATCGACCAATCGACCGATCAGTGTTGGCGACGCTCATCGGTCCCCCACTGCACGACTCCTTCTCGCGACTCGGGTTTGGGCCCGATCTTCTCGGCGATGCCCTCAATCGGTACCGAGCGCACTACGGCGAAGAAGGCGTCTATCGATGTCGGCTGTACGACGGTGTGCCGGCACTTCTAGACACGATTGGCGTGCGCGGCATTCCCGCGTTGATCGCCACGGCGAAACGGGTGGACTTCGCGTCCCGCATGCTCGAATCGCTGGGCGTCGCCGAGTATTTTGCCGTCGTCGCGGGCGCGGCGCTCGATGGACGACGCAGCCCGAAGGCTGACATCGTGAGCGAAGCCCTGACGAAATTCGCACCCGCGTCGCCGCGAGGTTGGATGGTCGGTGATCGCCACTTTGACATGGAGGCGGCTCGCAGCAATCGACTTCTGGGCGGTGGCGCGACGTGGGGATACGGAACCGTGGCGGAACTCCGCGAATCCGGCGCGACGTGGCTGATTGACGAACCGTCGGCTCTCGGCAGGCTCGTCGATGATTTGTTCACGCGCTCGCCGCCGCGCGACCGGCCATAATGAACACGTGACGACGCGGCCCCCAACGGACAGCCTGAACCTGGTACCCGCGTCGGTCGACGACTATCGAGCGCTGGCCAAGCGCCGCCTACCTCGCCAACTGTTCGACTACGTGGACGGCGGAGCCTTTGGCGAGTCGACCTTGCGGGCGAATCGCGCTGATTTGCGCGCCCTGCGATTTCGTCAACGGGTACTTCGCGACGTCTCGGATCGGCGTATCGCGACGACCGTACTCGGTCAGCCGGTTTCGATGCCCGTCGTGCTCGCACCCGTCGGCTTCGCCGGCATGATGGCTAGGCGCGGAGAAGTCCAAGCCGCTCGAGCCGCGGCCCGCGCCGGCGTGCCTTTTTGCGAATCGACCCTCTCGATATGTTCACTTGAAGAGGTGACCGCCGCAGCACCAGCGCCCTGGTTCCAGCTTTACGTGATGCACGATCGCGCATACGCCGAAGACCTCATGGCTCGCGCCCAGGCCGTGGGGTGCACGACGCTGGTACTTACCGTTGATCTGCCGGTCGTGGGTCAGCGCTACCGCGACGTGCGCAATGGCGTGAGTGGTGAACTCTCGACGTCGCAACGGATTCGTCGCGGCTGGGACCTCGCGCGCCACGCGTCGTGGGTACGCGACGTCGCGCTCCACGGTCGGCCCCTGACTTTCGGCAACCTCGAGCGAGCCTTGCCGGACGCCCAAGTACCGGGCGACTTCCAACGATGGATCGCGAACCAGTTCGACCCCAGCGTGACGTGGAACGATCTCGCTTGGCTGCGCGAGCATTGGACCGGTTCCATCGTCATCAAGGGGATCCTCGATGCCGATGACGCTCGTGAAGCGGTCGCCCGCGGGGCGGACGCCATCGTGGTCTCCAATCATGGGGGCCGCCAGCTAGACGACGTTCCCTCGACCATCGCCGCGCTGCCGGCCATCGTCGACGCCGTCGAAGGAACGTGCGAAGTACTTCTCGACGGGGGGATCCGAGGTGGCCTTGACGTGGTCAAGGCACTCGCGCTCGGCGCACGCGCCTGCCTGATCGGACGACCGTGGGTCTACGCGGTGGCGGCCCGAGGAGAGCGCGGCGTTCAACACGTGCTTCGCCTGATAGCCGAGGAGATGCGCGTGACGCTCGGACTCACGGGTGTCACCGACGTAGCGAACCTTGATTCGTCAGTGCTGTTGAAGCCTTGACGCAACGTTCCCCGCTACCGGGGATCCATACGGTTATTCGGGTGACTCCCGTCCGCACTGGTATCGTCAGCGAGCCGACCTCGATGGATTATCGGCGCCCGGTAAGCCGAGACGGAGCGGCCCGTGTTGCGCCGCTCAACCTAGCCTACGAACAATCGCCGCGACACCATCGAACGAAACGCATCGCCAATCGCGCCAGGCAAACCTGCCCAGGGAGTCAACACCATCCTCCACGAGCCGCTGCGCCACGATACCCTTGACCGCTTTGGCGCCGTGTCCGGCAGCCCTCGCGCCACCCGCGTCCTGGAAGCGAACTTCGATGACCGGCCCCCGAGCGGTTACGCGCGTCCAATCAATCGCTCGGCGATGCTCGCGCGGCAACAGGTCAACCAGCGTTGCGGCGCCAATCACCGCGCACAACGCGTCGGTCACGGCGTCGCGCCAGAAGTCATCGAGTCGACCGAGGCCGTCCACCCGCGCTGGAAACGTCAATCGGTTGTCGGCAATTACGTCGTCGCCGGCAGTGATTCCGTAGAGAGCCGATGGGACGAGCAGCCGCCCACGGCGTTGCGTGGCGATCGACGCCGCATCCAGGTGCCGCCACACCACGCCGTTGTAGCGCTGCCACGTGGGCAACAACGGCGCGTCCCCGATCACGATCTGCTCGAAGCAACGGCGGGCACGATCGAGCAACGCACCGCGAGCTCCAGTGACTCGCGCCACCCCTTCAGGTTGGTCGAGCACCTTCGAGAGAGCCGCCACCACGTCGCAACGGTGCGAAGCCAACTGCGCGCCGAACACGTCGCGACCTGGCGTGGTCACGCCACCGATGGTCTTGCCCTGTGACGGCGGTACCAGGACAAACGGAGGCGTAACTGACACGGCCCCCTACCGTACCGGTTCAGGCCACCTTCAGGACCTCTGGCGAGAGACCGTTAGCGCGAAGGAAGTTGCGAACCTTGACCACTTGCTCGTCGGTGAGGTCGCGCGTCCGCGTCGGTCCGAATGACACGGTATCGCCGTCGACGGTGACGGCCCAATTGCCCCGGTGCGTCTCGTGGACAACGCCGAGGCGGGCGAGCAACGAGCAGACGTCATGCCACTGAATATTGTGATTCAGCGGATGCGTGAACAGCTTCTGCAGCGTTACGCGGTGGTGGTGGTCCAACTTGCTCAGCATCACTTACCCCCTCCGAGGACCGTGGAACGGCCCTTAGAAGCACTTTCTACCCGTTAGGGTACAAAGTCAAGCAGCGAAACCAGTTCTACGTGCTCGGTCATGGGGAAGAGATCGAGAATCTCCAAGTGCGACAACGAGAAACCAGCGGATAAGAAGACCTTAAGATCTCGGGCGAACGTCGCAGCGTCGCAAGAAACGTACACAATCCGTCGAGGCATGGCCGAAGCGATAGCCACTGCGACGCCCCGGGCCAACCCGGCCCGCGGCGGGTCCACGACGACGACGTCGCGAGATCCCACTAGGCGCGCCACAAGTTCGGGCGTGACCGATGAGCGACGAACCCGCAGCGCACGGTGGCCCTCGCCATTCACGCGGGCGTCGCGCACCGCGTGGGGCGACACCTCCACCGCCACTACCTCGCCCGTTGGGCCCGCCGATGATGCGAGTGGTACCGAGAACAGTCCAACACCACTGAAGAGATCGACGACGCGGTCTCCGCGGTCCACCCGCGCCAAGTTCATCACTCGCTCAACCAGCATCGCCGGTGCCGAAACGTGCGACTGCCAGAACGACGAGGGCGAGACGACATAGTGAACGCCTCGCACCTCGACCCGAGAGATCGGCGCTGGATCCAACCGCGAACCCGTTATCGAGGAGAATTCGTAACGCGCAGATCGTCCCGCGTTGATTCGCACCACGGCGAACGGCGGACCATCGCCGATGGCGCGCACCTCTACTTCTACGGCGTTGCGCCACCGCGTCTCGAATGCCGCAGCCGCCCGATCGCTCATCAGCCAGCACGGCTCTACCGCAACGAGTTCATGCGAACGAGCTGATCGAAGCGCTAATCGACCATCGGCGTCCACCGCACATCGCAATCGGGTGCGACTGCCCATAGCGGAGGCTGTCGCCGACGTGACCACCAGCGGCCACTCGATCCCACTGATCCGACGAAGCTGTTCGGCAACGACGTCGCGCTTCCACGCCTGCTGGGCCTCTGACGACGCGTGTTGCAAGTCACAGCCCCCGCAACCACCTGCGCCGGCGTGTCGGCACGGCGGCGGCGTTCGGTGCGGGCTCGCCTCAAGCACTCGACGCACCGACCCTCGAGCGAAGGATGACGTTCGCTCCGTGACGTCGACCGACACCAACTCGCCGGGCAAACTATCACGGACGAAGACCACTCGTCCGTCGGAAAGTCTGGCGACACCGCCGCCGGTGGCCGGGCGCTCGACGCGCACCACGTCGTCTACTGAGTCGCTCATCGCCGAAGCCTACTGAGCGTCACCGACGCCGGTCCGGCGCGATTCGAAATCTGATGCGTGGGCAAGGAACGCGTTGACGAGACGTGCCGCGCGTTCGCGGGCGGCGGGTTCCTCGTGCACGGTCTGGGCGATCAACGCCTCTGGATTGAGGCCCAGGCTGCGCGCATCATCCGCTCCCACGCTAAACCAGTCGCGCAGTTGCGCCGCATCGAGTTCGGGGTGGAATTGCACGCCGAGGTGACGGCCGACGGCGAAGGCTTGAACACACTGCTCGTTTCTCGCCCATACGTGCGCTGAAGACGGTAGTGAACACTCGTCGAAGTGATATTCGAACCAGGGTCCCGGCTCGATGGGGCTGTCCTCTGTCGCGTCGACCCGGTACCACCCGATTTCGGGATGGGTGCCGCGCCGCACGGAGCCTCCGGCGTATTGGCACAGCGCCTGAGCGCCGAAGCAGATTCCCAAGATCGGTACGCCACGTCGGTCGGCGTCGCCGATGACACCCAGTTCGCGACCGAACCATGCGGCCTCAACCTCGCGGTCGTAGACCGCGTGCGTCGATCCCAGTATCACGAGGACGTCGTGACCATCCAGTCGGGGGGTAGCACTAGTCGCGTCGAGCAGGGCTACCGTGAGGACGTAGCCGCGCTGGATCAACGCCTCGCCCACGAGGCCCGGATTGTCTTCAGCGTGATGTTTGATGACGAGGGCGCGTGGCATGCCTCACGACTCTACAAAGTCTCGTCGCCGGCTCACGGCGCAGGCACTGTCCAGCCCAGCGATTCGGCGATCTCGCGACAGGTCGGGCAGATCGGCGACTTGCGTGGATCGCTATTGGGTACCCACACCTTCCCGCACAGCGCTCGAACAGGCGTCGCGTTCACCAAGGCGTCAACGACCGAATTCTCGAGCGCTACGAATTCTCCATCCGGTGGGGTGTAACCCTCTAAGACGATGTGGGTGAAACGGTCGTGGTCCCCGTCATCGGTAACCGCCGCCTGGTGAAGACCGGTGTCTAGTTCCGTACTACTCACGAGAAGTACCCTATCGAGGCGCGTCGCTAGTGTCATACCGACATGTCACGCCGCCGCCAGAGACCGACCACGCGACCATTGGGTCGCGTCGCCACGCACTTTGCCCGCGACGGATCGCCCAAGCAGCCGTACCGGACCGAGGCCGAGGCTCGACAGGCGGCCCAGTTGGCATGGACGCTGGACGGCGTTGACCTCAACGCGTACCGGTGCGACTATTGCCACCACTGGCATATTGGCAAGAAA